>CAMATD010000005.1 GCA_945860785.1 Variovorax sp. YR752
CTGCGATGCCATAGGCGGCCGCGGTCACCGATTCGGTGAACAGGAACTCTGCCTCCGGCGTGCGCGCCGCAGTGGCCGAGAAGACTTGATGGACGGTGGCGTGTGGCATCGCGTCCCTAGATGAAGAGCTGCACGGCCGGCAGGGCCGCGTCGCAGTTGAGGAGATTGACGCGCTTGAGCGTCATGCGCAGCGCGCCGTCTTGCACCGTGAGGTGATGAAAGAAGGTGCCGACGTAGAACTGCAGCTCGTCACCTTGCGATTCGGTGTAGTGGAATTCGGTGCGCATCACAAAGCGATTGCTCTCGGCATCGAACTGTTCGACCACCGGCACCTGCAGCAGGTGGTGGCAGCGGCTTGGAGGCTGCTGCGAGAAGGCGCGCGGGCTCTTGAGGCGCTCGATGCGTAGCTCGCGCAGCAGCTTGTCCTCGTAGAGGTGCGAGGTGTGGTTGATGCCGTCTTCCTGGTCGGGCACGAGCGGCACCCAGTAGAAGGCGTCGTCGGTGAAGAGCGCGTTCCATTCTTCGTAGCGGCGCGTGTCGAGCAGGTGCGCTTCGTTCACGACGAAGTCGATCAGGTCCTGGCGGGTGACTTGGATGTCGATGGCCATCACATCGTCTCCGTCATGCGTTCGACCCAGCTGCGGTACTGGTTGCGCATCGGCAATTCGTTGGTGCCGCCGGTCGTGATCTCGCCGCCCTTCAGTTCCGACGCGTCGTAGTCGCGGTGCAGGCTCACCCATTCGTTGCCGCTGGCGTGCAAACCCGCCTGCATGCCGCGATAAGCCTGCAGGTCGTCATGCCCCACCACCGAGAACGGCGAGTTGATGAGCCGGTTGTACATGGTGGTGCGCTGCAGCAGCTCGGGCGGCGCGCCCTTGAGGCGAAAGGTCCAGCTCTCGATCAGCGTCTTGTCGGCCGAGATCGGCTTGACCACCCGAATCGCCTGGATCGCGCCCTTGATCGTGAGGTTCGGGTAGTACACCGTGTTGTGGCGCGCCATGCCGAGGATCTGCGCCGTCTTCTCCTCGCCGTAGCGCGCCTTCATGGCGTCGTCGTATTCGGGAATCGCCTTGTACTTGCTGTGGATGCTGAAGTGCACGCCCGTGAAGCTGTGGCCGTTGTCGTAGGTGCGGATGCCCATGTCCTCGAAGAACTTGTAGTCGGACATGAAGGGCACGAACTGCTCGACCGCCATGGGCTTGGGTTCGTCGGCGGGCTTGTCGGCCCACATGCGCTTGGCGGTGCCAGCCGAGGACTCGTGCGCCACCATGGGGTGCATGGTGTCGTTGAGGTTCTCGACGAACATCTTCCAGTTGCACTGGTGCATGAAGCGCAAGCACCCGCCTGCGATCTCGAGTTCGCCTTCGGGCGAGCGGTCGGCCATGTTGTCGATGGAGCTCAGCGAGTCGCCGAAGTACTCGTCGAAGTCAGGACCTGCGTCGTTGATCTTCACGAAGATGAAGCCGCGGTGGCTGCGCACATGCTTCAGCGTGGTCAGGCCCTTGGCCGACTCGCACTCGTGCAGCGCGGTGTTCTCGTAGCCAGTCTTGAGCGGAATAGCGAGCAGCGAACCGTCGGTCTTGAAGGTCCAGGCGTGGTACGGGCAGCGGAAGAACTTGCCGGTGTTGCCGCAGGGCGCGCTCACCAGCCTCGAGCCCTTGTGGGCGCAGCGGTTCATCATCGCGCGCACGCTGCCGTCGGTGTGGCGCACGACGATCAGCGGACGGCCGGCGATCTCGTTGCTGATCCAGTCGCCCGGCTTCGGCAGCTGGCTCTCGTGGCCGACGTAGTTCCAGGTGTTGGCGAAGAAGTGCTCCTGCTCCAGCTCGAACAGCTCCTGGCTGGTGTAGAGGTCGCGGTGCACGCGGTCGTTCTGCACGAGCGCGCGGATGGCTTCGGGGTTGTCTCGGTACGAGGGCATGGTTCTCATGGCTCCTTCAGATGTCGAGCACCAGGCGCGCACCCTTGGCGCGCGAGATGCAGATCTGGATGACGTTGCCCTCCGCCTTCTCGCGGGCGGTCAGCACGTAGTCGCGGTGCTCGATCTCGCCTTCGATCACGGGCACGGCGCACACGCCGCATTCGCCGCGCTTGCAGTCGAACATCGGGTCGCAGCCGTGCTCGATCAGGCAGTCGAGGATGCTCTGGTCGGCCGGCACGGTGAAACGCTGGCCCGACTGGGCGAGCTCCACCTCGAAGGGAGGGTCGCCTTCTTCCGCAACCGGCTCGGTGAAGAGTTCAAAGTGCACGCGGTCGTGTTCCCAGCCGCGCGCCTGGGTGCGGGCCAGCACGGCTTCGAGCATGACCTTGGGGCCGCAGACGTACAGGCGGTCGCCGGTGGGCACCCCGTCGAGCAGCGCATCGATGTCGAGCGGCGCACCGGCCTCCGCATCGGCATGCACGCGCAGATCGTCGCCCAGCAGGGTTTGCAGTTCGGGCAGGAAGGCCATCAGGTCGCGGCTGCGGCCGGCATAGTGCATGCGCACCGGTGCTTCTTCGGCGCGACGGCGTGCGGCCATGGTGGCCAGCGGCGTGACGCCGATGCCGCCCGCCACCAGCACCGAGCCGCCGGGGCCGGTGTGCAGCGGGAAGTCGTTCTTCGGCGCTTCGATGGCGAGCGTGTCGCCCTCGTTCAGCCGCTCGTGCATGAAGCGCGAGCCGCCCCGGCCCTCGGCTTCCTTGCGCACGGCGATCACGTATTCCGTCGGCGCGTTCGTGGCGTTGCGCGCCGTAGCGAAGTTGATCAACGAGTAATGGCGCCAGTCGGCCTTTCCGTCGGGCAACGACACCTGCACCCGGATGTGGGCGCCGGCCGCAAAGCCGGGCAACGGGCGACCATCTTCCGCGCGCAGTCGCAGCATGCGGATCAGCGGATTGAGTTCGCGCACTTCGGCGACGCGAAGCTGGAGCGTGGCGGTGGGAGCGGTCATCGTGCGTTGTCTCTTCAGGCCAGTGCGTGCTGCGCCAGCGCAGCCTGCAGCTTGTGGCCGTGTTCGTCAGCGAGCGCCGCGTCGCGCAGCTCGCGCAAGGTGGCGGGAGCGAGCGCCGTGCCGGCACGCTCGACGGCGCGCATCACGGTGTCGTAGTTGCGGATGCCGCGCTCGTGCGTGTCGCTGTAGCCCTTGACCAGGCGCTGGCACTGGGCGAGTTCCACCGCCAGCTCGGGATTGCGCTGCGCGGTGGCGGCAATGCGCTGCAGTCATTCCTCGATGCGGCGGTTTTCTTCCGCGTAGCGCATCGTCGAACGGCGCCAGCGCTTCATCCAAGCCACGGTGCGCAGCATCAGGTAGCCGCGCAGCGAGCTGGTCTGGATCACGCGGCCCTTCCGGGTGAAGCGCTCGACGAGCTTCTTCGGCAGCGTCGAGTTCATGAGCCAGCGGCCGATGCCACCCGGGAGCGTCTCGCAGATTTCCTGCAGGCGCGGGTGCATGTATTCGTTGATGGCGAGCACCTGGCCCGACTGCACGCGGGCCTCGCCGCGCACGCGTTCGAAGCGGGTCGCGCGGGTCTTGAGCGCGGCGACGCGGGCGGTGTCTTCGTAGGACATCCAGAGTGCGAGGTGCCGTGCAGTCTCGCGCAGCAGTTGATCGTTGTTGCCGGGCAAGGCGACAACGGCGGCCATGCGGTCGAGGAACAGGCCCGCGTAGGCCAGGTCCTGGTAGTCGATGAGGCGGCGCACGCCTTCCAGCAGCAGGTCCTGCGCAGTGGCCGAAAACTCGCGCTGCACGCGTTCGACCAGTGCGCGCACGGCCGGATGACGGGGTTGCGGCGCCGGCACTGCCGCCGGTGCGGCCTGCACCGGCTCGCCATCGTCGCCGCCTTGCGCGCGTGCAAATGCAGCGCCGAAAGCCTTGAGGCTGGGCTTGACGCCCACGCCGCCGCGCTCGACGGTCGCCTCGAACTGCGCGCGACTGAAGGGCAACACGCCCGAGCCCGCCAGTGCGCCGAAGAGCACCGCGCTGATCACGCTGCCGGATGCCTCGGCCGCCTGCGCCATGTCGAAGCGGATGAAGCGCTTGGCAGCCTTGGCCGTGTGCGCGAGCAGTTGATCGCTGTCGACACGGCCATCGCCGAGCGCGCTCTTCTCCGCGATGGAGAACACGCGGTGAGTCGAGGCAATCAGCGTGGTGCGATCAGAAGTGACCAGTCCGCGCTGCACGGCACGGCCGGCCTCCATGAGTTCCGAAGCCAGCACCACATCGACATCGCCCGGCAGCGGCATCAACGCCAGCACCGGCAGGCCGCCGTCCGCCTCGGCCTGCGCGGTCGGATAAAGCTCGACGTAGTAAATGGTGGCGCCGGTACGCTGGGCCACGCCCGGCACCGAAGTGGTCTGGGCGACGTAGCCATTGGCCTCGCCCATGTCGACGACCCAGTCGGCCAGCACGCCGCCTCCCTCCCCGCCCATGGCAAGGATCGCGATCTTGATAGGTTGTGCTTGGGTCATCGCTTCAGAACGCATAGGCTTCGCGGCGACACGCTTCGCCGCGCTGCAGCCAGCCGATCACGCCACTGCGGACGCGCTCGCGCAGGCGGTCCCAGCGGCTCGGGTTGCTCACGATCTGCGCCTTGTAGAACGAGGGGCACAGCACCGCGGCATGCGACACCTCGCCGCACACGCCGCAGCCCACGCAGCTGTCGAGCACGGTCGCGACCGGATCGGTGCGCAGCGGATCGGGGTTGGGCTTGATCGAGAGCGAAGGGCAGTCCGACAGGCGGATGCATGAGTGATCGCCGGTGCAGGTGTCGGAATCGACGCCGAACTTCTCGCGCACCATGCGTTTGCCATCGGCGATGGCCTTGCGCACCAGCGGCTTCTCGCGGCGCTGCTTGTTGAGCATGCACTCCGACTGCGCAATCAGGACCTTGGGGCCCTTGGTCTGGGTGGTGAGCGCTTCCTTGAGCGCATCGCGCATGCCGGCGACGTCGTAGGTGCGGCGCAGGGTCCGGACCCACTCGACGCCCACGCCGCGCACGGCGCGCTCGATGGCGTGGCCGGTGCTGCGCGTCTTGTTCACGGCGTGCGACGACAGGATGTCCTGTCCGCCCGTGGCCGAGGTGTAGTTGTTGTCGACGACGATGGTGAGGTTGTCGCTCTTGTTGAAGACCGAGTTCGCCACGCCGCTCGTCAGGCCGTTGTGCCAGAAGCCGCCGTCGCCCATCATCGAGATCGCGCGCTTGCCGGCCGGTGCATTGAGTGCCGAGGCGCCCGCCCCACCGAGGCCATAGCCCATGGTGGTGTTGCCGATGTTGAAGGGCGGCAGGATGGAGAACAGGTGGCAGCCGATGTCGGCGCTGACGTGGTGCGCGCCGAGTTCGCGCTCCACAGCTTCATCGCGCTGAAGATCGGGCGTTCGGGGCAGCCTGTGCAGAAGCCCGGCGGGCGCGCGTGCACGACCTCGCCCAGCGGCAGCGTGGGCTCGGGCGCCGCATCGACGCCGATGGCAGCCACCTCCTTGAGCGGGATCACCTTGCGCACCGGCACAGGTACAGGCAACGGCGCTAGCCGGTCGTAGCGCTCGCAGAAACTACGCGCGCCTTTCAACAGTTCGGACGATGTGTATTCGCCGGCAACAGGCAACATGTCCTTGCCGTGCAGCGCAGTGTTGGAGCCCGCCTGGCGCAGGATGGTCGCGAGGTTCTGCTCGACGAAATTGGGCTGGCCCTCCTCCACGATCATCACCGCGCGCTTGCCTTCGCAGAAGCGGATGACCTCGCTCTCGATGACCGGGTAGGCCACGTTCATCACATAGAGCGGCACCTGCGTGTTGCCGTAGACATCGGCCAGGCCCAGGCGCTCGAGCGCGCGCAGCAGCGTGTTGTAGCTGCCGCCCTGCACGATGATGCCGATGTCGTCGGCGTCTTCCGAGAAGAACTCGTTGAGCTTGCGCTCCTCGATGAAGCGCACCGCGGCGGGCCAGCGGTCCTTCACTTTTTCCTGCTCGTGCACGAAGCTCGCGGGCGGCAGCACGATGCGGCTGACGTCGCGCTGCGGGTTCTCGAGCGCTTCCTTCAGCGTGAACTTCGCGCGCTTGTTGTCGCCGGCAATGAAGTGGCCGTGCACATGGCAGGCGCGGATGCGCAGTTGCAGCATCACAGGCGTGTTGCTGGCTTCGGAGAGGTCGAAGCCCTGCTTGACCGCATCGACGATGCTCGGCAGGTTGGGTCGCGGATCGAGCAGCCAGATCTGCGACTTCATCGCGAAGGCATGGCTGCGCTCCTGCATGATCGACGAGCCTTCGCCGTAGTCCTCGCCCACGATGATCAGCGCGCCGCCGGTCACGCCGCCTGAAGCAAGGTTGGCCAGTGCGTCGGAGGCCACGTTGGTGCCCACGGTGGCCTTGAAGGTGACGGCGCCGCGCAGCGGGTAGTTGACGGAAGCAGCCAGCGTGGCGGCAGCGGTGGCTTCGCTCGCGCTGTTCTCGAAGCGGATGCCCTGTTCGGCAAGGATGTCCTGCGCATCGGCCAGCACGTCCATCAGGTGCGAGATGGGCGCGCCCTGGTAGCCGGCCACATAGGAAACTCCGGATTCAAGCAGGGCCTTGGTGACGGCCAGAATGCCCTCACCGCGAAATACATCTCCGCCAGAAAGCCGTAGTTTCTTGACTTCTTCGACGAACGAACGCTCAGCCATGTGGGTCCTTCTTCTTTCTCGTGGGAGGATGCGCTTCAGGTGCCACATCACGCCTTCTATAATGTTGACAAATGAATGTATCTACAATCATGAACTACCCTAGACATGCAAGCAGCGTGCCCGCGGCGACTGTGAGGTGCCTTCATGGCTGATCAACCCGTCGAATCGCATCGCTTCGTCGATGACTACCTGCCTGCGCTGCTGGCGCAGGCCAGCCAGCTGATCTCCTCGGAGTTCCACGAGGTGGCGCGCCAGCAAGGGTTCTCTGTGTCGGAGTGGCGCGTGATGGCATCGCTTGCAGGCAGCGAGCCGATCAGCATTGGTCAGCTTGCGCAGGTGACCGTCACCAAGCAGCCGACGGTGACGCGCCTGCTGGACCGCATGGAATCGCGCGGACAGGTCGAGCGCTTGCCCCACGAAAGTGATCGCCGCATCACGCTGGTGCGCATCACGCGCAAGGGGCTGAAGGCCGTCGAGCACCTGATGGAACTGGCACGCGACCACGAGCGGCGCGTGCTCGAACCCTTCGGCCTGCGGCGCGCCGAAGAGCTGAAGCAGACGTTGCGGCGGATGATCGAACTGCACGTGCATGTGCCGGTCGAGGAACCGGAGGAAGAGTAAGGCGCCCCGCCCTTTGCGCGGTTAGGGCACGAGCACCGCGCGGCCGCGATGGCCGCGCTGCGCGATCCATTCGAGCGCGATGGCGGCATCGGCCAGTGCGAAGCTCTGCACTTCGAGATGCAGGCGTCCATCGACCAATCGTGAGAGCAGCTCGGGCTGCTGCGGCACGGCCAGCGGCTTCGCGCCTGAACATGTTGAGCGGTAGCAGCGAGACGTCGCGCTGCAGGAAGTGCGCGATGTTGAGTTGCAGCGTCGGGCCTGCAGTGTAGCCGATCAGCACGGCGCGTCCACCCGGGCGCACGGAGGGCAGGACCGCCGAGAGAACGCTTCCACCCACTGTGTCGATCAGCAGGTCCGCACTCGCAGGCGGTGGAGGCTCGGCATGCGGGTCGACGGCGATCACAGTTCAGCCGGCATCGCGTGCCAGCTGAACGACGAGCGAGCCCACGGCACCGCTCGCGCCTGTCACCAGAACTTGCTCTCCGGCCTGCAGCTTCGCAACTTCATGCAGCGCCACCCATGCCGAGGTGGTGGGTGAAAAGAACGCGGCACCGAGCGTCATCGGGAGCGCGTCGGGCAAGAGGCCGAGGGCTTCGTCAGGTGCATCGATCTGCTCGCACCATGTGCCATCGAACAGCGTACTCAGGCCACTGCCACGCAGCCACACGCGCTGCCCGACGGCATAGCGTTCGCTCGCGACGACGATGCCTGCGGCTTCCACTCCGGGCGTGTAGGGCAACGGCGGATGACGAAGGAAGCTCCCGCGCCACACGGTGCGGTCGATGTGGTCGACCGTCGCGGCCTGCATGCGAACGACGGTGCGGCCGGGTCGCAGCACCGGGTCAACCACCTCTTCCAGCACGGGCACCGCATCGAAACCGTGGATGCGAATGACTTTCATGGCAGCGTCGAAAGAAAGTCGAGCACCGTCTGTGCGAAGGCTTCGGGCATCTGGTCGGGCAAGGGGACCATGCCGCCTTCAATGTCGACGATGCGCGCATTCGGCAGATGGTGCTGCAACTCTGTCGCATGCGGCGCGGCGAAGGGATCGTCGGTGGCGCGGATGATGAGCGTGGGTTGCGCCACCTGGGCGATGCGGTCTTCCATGCGGTAGGACGCGACAGCGCGGTGCCCCTCTTCGACGCGGTGGCCGACCTTCAATGCATCGAGCACAAAGGCTTCCAGCAAATCAGGGCGCCCCACCGGATAGAAGCCCTGGCGTCTTTGCCACAGCGCAGTGAGATGGGTTCCGTCTTCGCTCGGCACGACTTCGTCGATGGGCGGCCTCTGGGCCCGTGCGATGCGAAAAGACTCGTTGGTATACGGCGTGGACGACAACACCAAGCCACGCACGCGATCGGGGAAGGCGGCTGCCAGTTCGAGCGCCACGACACCGCCGGTGTGATGGCCCACGACATCGGCCTGCCGAATGTCCAGCGCATCGAGCAGCTCGCAAGCTACTCGCGCCCATTGCCCGATGCTCGCCGGCACGCCGCCGCCCGAAGAATCGCCGAAGCCCGCGGTGTCCATCGCGATGGCACGATACCGCGCACCGATCAACGGCAACACTTCGCGATACTTGGCCCAGCTGCGCGGCGACTGATGCAGCAACCACACGGCCGGCGCATCCGCATCGCCGCACGCCGCGTAGTGCACCTGTCCCACCGACAGGTCGGCAAAGGCGCGACGGATCGTCATGAGCGTGTCTCTTCGGCGGGCGCGCGCCAGAGCCCTGCGTGCCGCAACTCGCCGAGCGTGCGCGACAGCACATCGCGTCGGTAGGCGGCGACGTCGCGGCCCGCGTAGTCGTAGAAGCCGCTGCCGCTCTTGAGCCCGAGCCGCCCTTCCTCGACCATGCGATCGACGATGGCCGGCGCGGTGTAGCGCCCCTTGTCGATCGAGGCCGACATCTCGCGGCTCGCGTGGTGCAGGATGTCGCAGCCGCCGAAGTCGATGAACTCGACCACGCCGAGCGCGGCAAAGCGCAGGCCGAGGCCGTAGCGCGTGGCCTTGTCGATTTCCTCGGCGGTGGCGGCGCCCTCCTCGATCATGCGGGCTGCCTCGTTCATCACCAGCGCCTGCAGCCGCGGCACGCTGTAGCCGGGCGACGCGCCGCAGACCACGGGCAGCTTGCCGATCTCTTCCATCAGCGCCTTGGTGCGCGCGAGCACTCCGGCATCGGTGCCGGGGTGGCAGCTGAGCTCCACGACCGGGATCACGTAGGCCGGGTTGAGCCAGTGCATGTTGAGGAAGCGCTCGGGCAGACGCACCAGCGCCGCGAGCTGCGTCACGAGAATGCTGCTGGTGGTCGAGGTGAGGATGGCGTCGTCGCGGCAATGGCGGTTGAGCTGCTCGAAGGCTTCGCGCTTGGCCTCCATGGTTTCGGGGACGCCCTCGAACACCAGTTCTGCGGCAGCGAGTGCCTGCGGTGCGGCGGCGGCATTCACGAAATCCACGCGGGCGGCGATGGGCTGGACCTGCGCCGCATCGATCACGCCGAGCTGCGCGAGGCCTGCGAGGCTGGCCTCGATCTCCGCCTTCGCTTCGTCGCGCAGGCGCTGCCAGGCTTCGTCGCTGCGCTGGCGCAGGTCGATCAGCGAGATGCGGTGGCCGGCATAGGCGAACGCGATCGCGATGCCGCGCCCCATGCGGCCGGCGCCGACGGCTGCGAAGCGGGGCAATGGCCTATTCGCCATCATGCAGCCTCTGCTTGAGCTGCGCCGCGCTCAGGTCGGCGAGGCCCAGGCTCTCGAAGGTGCGCGGGCCGTAACGCAGGTCGCGACCGAGAAAGCCGCCGACGATGGCCAGCAGGCCGTGCGCGATGGGCGCGTCCACGCCGGCGTAGCGTGCGGCCGAGGCGAGGAAGGCGAGCCCGAGCTCGGTGTCCTCGGTGATGTAGCGGTGCGTGTGCAGGTCGATGTTCTCGCGCCAGTCGCCCGACTTGACGAGCTGCTTGTGGGCATCGCCGTACATCCACTGGTCGTTGTTGTAGTGGTCGGCCAGCGGATAGTGCGGCGCGCCCTGGCCGAAGGCCTCGCGCACCGCCATGCGTTCTTGGTCGAGCCGGTCGGTCACGTCGCGCACGGCGCGCTGGGTGCCTTCGTTGTGGATGTCCCAGCGCTCGAAGTGCTGTAGTGGGGCAGCGTTCATCACCATCAGCGGCGGATGGATGACCGGGCCGGCGTTCATCAAGGCGCCCGAGAGCGCATCGCCGCAGCCATGCACGGCCGGATAAGCCTTGCGGATCACCTCGATCGCCTCGGCCTCCTTGCGGGCCGGGTAGACGCCGGTCGGCAGGCGGATGGCTCGGATCGTGACGTTCACTTCGCGCTCGCCGTGCTTGCGCGCCAGGTACGGCAAGGTGCCGGTTTCGGCCCAGGTCACGTCGGCGCGGTTGCCGGCCTGCTTCACCGCCCTCGCCATCACGTAGCTGCCGAAGGTGCCCGGCGGCAGGAAGACGACCTGGCCGTCGACCAGGTGCGGCGCCATCGCGAGCGCGATGTCGTGCTGGGCGATGGCGGGGGTGGGAATGACGATCAGCTCCACGCCCTTGAGCGCCGTGGCGATGTCGGCTGTGGCGAGCGCCAGTGGCACTTCGCGCGTGCCGTCGGCATCCTTCAGCGTGATCGCGCCAGCTCGCACGACCGGTTCGAGCGCGGCCGCATCGCGACGCCACAGGCGCACCTCATGGCCGGCTTCAGACAGGTCCGCGGCGGCCGCGTAGGCGCCGTGACCCCCGCCAAGAATCGCAATTTTCATGTTTGAGATTTGAAAAGCAGATGTCGATGAACCGGCAGCCGCGGTGCGGATCCGGGGAAGCAATGCGCTATTACATTACTTTTCATCGATTCAGATGTCAATCAAATATCGCTGCAAAGGGCCCCTCGGAAACCCGCAATGAAAAAGCCCGCGCTTCTTGCGAAGCGCGGGCTTTCTTTTGGGGCGAGACGGCCGCCAGGCCGCTCTGCAATGGATCAGCGCGTTGGCTTGAACGCACGCTTTTGTGCATCGCGGGGAACGAACACCTTGCCCGGGCCGCCATGGCCTGCGCCATTGCCGCGGGGAGCAAAACCTTCGCGGGGAGCGAAGCCTTCACGGGGAGCGAAACCACCGCCTTCGCCGCGACCACCACCGTGGTGGCCATGGCCGCCGCGCGGCGCGCTGTTGTCGCCCCAGCCCGGCTTGCGGCCGTAGCCACCGCCGTTGTTGCCGCCATCGTCACGACCGCCGCCGAAGCCGGCGTTGTTGCCGCCCTGGAAGCCGCGCGGGCCCTGACCCTGGCTCGGAGCGGGACCGCGTGCGTTGCGGTCGTTGAAGCCGCTGGCACCGGCGTAGCCACCGCTGTTGCCGCCGCGGTAACCACCGCCGCCGCCTGCGCCACCATTGCCGAACTTGCGGTCACGCGATTGGTTGTCACCACGGCCACCGCGGTACTCGCCCATCGGCGGACGCGATTGCGGCATGCGCTGTTGCGGCTCGAGGCCTGCAACCACTTCGGCCTTGAACTGCTGACGGCTGTATTGCTCGATGTCCATGATCTTGCGGCGATCGCGGAACTCGGCAAAGGTGATGGCCAGGCCGTCGCGGCCTGCACGGCCGGTGCGGCCGATGCGGTGGGTGTAGTCCTCGGCCTTCATCGGCAGGCCGAAGTTGAAGACGTGGGTGATGGTCGGCACGTCGATGCCGCGGGCGGCAACGTCGGTGGCCACCAGGATCTGGACCTGGCCCTGGCGCAGTGCCATCAAGCGGCGGTTGCGCAGGCCCTGGCTCAGGGCGCCGTGCAGCGCGACGGCGCTGAAGCCTTCTTGCTGCAGGTCGTTGGCGAGGCCGTCGCACTCGACTTGCGTGCTGGCGAACACGATGGCCTGGTTGATGCTGGTGTCACGCAGCCAGTGGTCGAGCAGCTTGCGCTTGTGCTGGCTGTTGTCGGCCCAGTACAGCGACTGCTTGATGTTGGCGTGCTTCTCTTGCGGGCTGTCGATGGTGATGCGCTGCGGCTCGCGCATGACGCGCTGGGCCAGCTGCTGGATGCGCGGCGCGAAGGTCGCGCTGAACATCATCGTTTGCTGGCGCTCGATAGTAAGCTGGTTGACTTCGGCCAGGTCGTCGGAGAAGCCGAGGTCGAGCATGCGGTCGGCTTCGTCGACCACCAGGAACTTGACCTGGTCGAGCTTGAGTTGCGACGAGCGCTGCAGATCGAGCAGACGGCCGGGCGTGGCAACCACGAGGTCGGCGTTCTGCAGCTTGGCGATCTGCAGCTGGTAGGGCATGCCGCCCACCACGTTGGCGATACGCAGGCCGCGGCAATGGCGAACCAGTTCGATGGCGTCGTGCGCGACTTGCTGCGCGAGTTCGCGCGTCGGGCACAGGATCAGGGCGCCGGGGGTGGCGGCCTTGAAATGACGGGCGTTGGTCGGGTCCTTGCGCTTGGGCTTCTTTGGCACGGCTTCGCCGCGGGCAGCGGCTTCGGCGGCGAGGCGCTGGAATTCGGCCTTGGCTTCGGCTTCGGCTTCGGCCTGGCGCTTCAGGAGAGTGTGCAGCACGGGCAGCAGGAAGGCTGCGGTCTTGCCCGAACCGGTCTGGCTCGAGACCATCAGGTCGACGAAACGGGCCTTGCCGTCCTGGCCGGCTTCACCGCCCATGGCGAGCGGGATCACCTTGTCTTGCACGGTGGTGGGCTGGGTGAAACCCAGGTCCGCCACGGCGGCGATCAGTTCGGGGGCGAGGCCCAGGCGGATGAAGCCGTTGGGCAGGCTGGGTTCTTCGGCCGCAGCGATCTCGGGGGCGGCTGCGTCGAGCGCCTCGAGGATCGGCGCTTCGGACATGGTGTCCACAGCGGCGGTGAATTCGTTGTTGGTAGCGGATTGCACAGGCGCGAACTCGCCCTGCGCTTCAAAAGCGTCGGTCATGAATATCAATCTCAAACGCGAGCGCTGCCGTAGGCGGCGCCCCGTTGGTGGTTAAAAACATCAACCATCCAACGACCTTCAGCTTCTGGCTTAACGCCTGAGGCTGTGGCCCTTTTTGATCAGCGAATGCGATCGGGCGCGGTGTGCAAGATAGGGAGATGCAAGAGACGCTGATCTGTGTCCTACAACACGTTCAAATCAGCGAAGCCTGCAATTATGGCACGGCTTCGGGTTTTTACCTAATCTCGGTCAGGCGGAGGAAGGTTTCCCGGTAGTGGGCGAGCTCCTCGATGGACTCGTGCACGTCGGCCAGCGCGGTGTGCGCCTGCTGTTTCTTGAAGGCGCTGTAGGCCGAGGGCTTCCAGCGCTTGGCCAGTTCCTTGAGGGTGCTGACGTCGAGATTGCGGTAGTGGAAGTACGCCTCGAGCTTGGGCATGAACTTGACGAGGAAGCGCCGGTCCTGGCCGATGGTGTTGCCGCACATCGGCGAGCCGCTTCGGGGGATGTATTTGGCGACGAATTCCAGCAGTTGCTGCTCGGCGGCCGCTTCGTCGAGCGTGGAGGCCTTCACCTTGTCGATCAGGCCGCTGCGGCCGTGGGTACCCTTGTTCCAGGCGTCCATGGCGTCGAGCACGGCGTCGCTCTGGTGAATGACCAGCACGGGGCCGTCGATGCGGGGCGTGAGGTCAGGGCCGGTGACGACCACGGCGATCTCGAGCAGGCGCTCTTTTTCGGGGTCGAGGCCGCTCATTTCGCAGTCCAGCCAGACCAGGTTCTGGTCGCTTTTCTTCAGGGTGGGCACGGCTGCGGGGGCGTCGGGTCAAGGGATTCGGGCATCGCAGGATTGTCGTCGAAGGCCTGCATCCCGATATACCGGGGACTAAACTCGCCGCTCCATGTCCTATTCGCTCATCTTCACCATTGCTTTCGCGGTTGCGCTGGTTGCAGGCCTGCTCGTGAAGTTCTGGCTGGCTTCCCGGCAGGTGCGCCATGTGGCGCAGCACCGCGGCGCCGTGCCCGAGGCTTTCGCGCAGACCATCACGCTCGCAGCCCACCAGCAGGCGGCCGACTACACCATCGCCAAGGCACGCTTCGGCCTGGTCGAGATGGCCTGGGGCGCCGCGCTGCTGCTGGGCTGGACACTGCTCGGCGGGCTCGACATGTTGAACAAGCTGCTACTGGTGTGGGTGGGCGGCGGCATGGTGCAACAGCTGGTGCTGCTGGCCGCCTTCGCCGTGATCGGCGGCCTGCTCGAACTGCCGTTCACGCTCTGGCAGACCTTCAGGCTCGAAGAGCGCTTCGGCTTCAACAAGATGACCTGGAAGCTCTGGCTGGTCGACACCGTCAAGTCGACCTTGCTCGGCGCGCTGATCGGCCTGCCGATTGCCGCGCTGATCCTGTGGCTCATGGGCGCGGCCGGAACGCTGTGGTGGCTCTGGGCCTGGGCGGCATGGATGGGCTTCAACCTGCTGTTGATGCTGATCTACCCGACCTTCATCGCCCCGCTCTTCAACAAGTTCAAGCCGCTCGACGACCCGACGCTCAAGGCGCGCGTGACGGCGCTGATGAAGCGCTGCGGTTTCGCGGCCAAGGGCCTGTTCGTGATGGACGGGAGCACCCGCAGCGCGCACGCGAATGCCTACTTCACCGGCTTCGGCGCGAGCAAGCGGGTGGTGTTCTACGACACGCTGCTGCGCCAGCTCAACGCCGGCGAAGTGGAGGCCGTGCTCGCACACGAGCTCGGCCATTTCAAGCACCGCCACATCGTGAAGCGGCTGATCGCGATGTTCGCGCTGAGCCTGGCCGGCTTCGCGCTGCTGGGCTGGGTCTCGACCCAGGTCTGGTTCTATACGGGCCTGGGCGTGCAGCCCAACATGGTGGCGCCCAACAGCGCGCTGGCGCTGCTGCTGTTCATGCTCGCCGTGCCGGTGTTCGGCTTCTTCGTCGCGCCGCTGCCGGCACGCCTGTCGCGCAAGCACGAGTTCGAGGCCGATGCCTATGCCGTGGCACAGACCAGCGGCGCCGACCTCTCCGCGGCACTGCTCAAGCTCTACCAGGACAACGCATCGACGCTCACGCCCGATCCGGTGTTCGTCAAGTTCTACTACTCCCATCCGCCCGCCTCGGAGCGCCTCGCGCGCATGACGGCAGCGTGACCATCGATCCACCTTTTCTGCGAAGCCCATCATGAGCAGCATGTTCAAACCCAAGGACTGGAAGAACGTCCCCCGTCACGCACTGAGCGCCACCGAGATCGTTTCGGGCCTCGCCAAGCTCGACGGCTGGAAGCTCACCGGCGACGGCGCCGATGTCGCGATCGAGAAGACTTTCACCTTCGCCAACTACTTCGAGACCATCGCCTTCGTGAACGCGCTGGCCTTCGTGGCCCACACGCAGGACCACCACCCCGACCTGTCGGTGCACTACAACCGCTGCGTGGTGCGCTTTAACACGCACGACGTGGGCGGCCTGTCGGCCACCGATTTCGATTGCGCGCGGCAGGCCGACGCGCTGGTTGCGAGTCCCGCCGCATGATGGAACACGCCCTTGGCTAAGCCGGGCCGCGCCGCTCCCGCAGCAGCTGCCGCGCGGACACTCCACGACGGTCTCGTCGTTGCCAGCCACGGGCGTCACTGCCTCGTCGAAACGCCCACGGGCGACCGGCTGATCTGCCACCCACGCGGCAAGAAGAGCCAGGCCGTGGTCGGCGACCGCGTTCGCTGGCAGGCCACCGAGGACGAAGGCACCATCGAAGAGGTGCTGCCGCGGCGCAACCTCTTCTACCGGCAGGACGAAATCCGCACGAAGTCTTTTGCGGCCAATCTCGACCATGTGCTGATCCTGATCGCGGCCGAGCCGGAGTTTTCAGAGCATCAGCTGGCGCGCGCATTGATTGCGGCGGAGGCCGAGCGCATCACGCCGATCATTGCGCTCAACAAGAGCGACTTGGTCGAACCCTTCGAACGCGCCTGGAACAAGCTCGCGCCCTACCGTCGCATGCATCACGGCGTGCTGCCGCTGTCGCTCAAGGCTTCGGGCGAGGCGGACTATGCGTCGTTGATGAAGCTTCTGTCCGGCAAGTCCACCCTCATGCTCGGGCCCTCCGGCTCGGGCAAGAGCACCCTGATCAACCTGCTGGTGCCGGGCGCGACCGTGCTGACCCAGGAGATTTCGCAGGCGCTGAATTCAGGCAAGCACACGACCACGAGCACCACCTGGTACTGGATCGACGAAGCGCGCACCACCGGCCTGATCGACTCGCCGGGCTTTCAGGAATTCGGCCTGAACCACATCGAGCCGATGCAGCTCGCCGGGTTGATGCCCGACATCGCCGAGCACAGGGGAGACTGCAAGTTCTACAACTGCACGCACCTGCACGAACCGGGCTGCGGCGTGATCCCGAATGTCGAATCGCCGACCCATGCAGGCCCGATCAGCGCGTCGCGCTACAAGATCTACGGCGAGCTGTTCGCCGAACTGAGCCAGACACGCTACTGAAGCCAGGCCTCAGCCGAGCCAGACCCGGTACGCCTTCCAAGTAGGGTCGAAGGCGACGTCGAGCGTCACCGGCAACCCCGCATCCGCTTCGAGGGACTGCGCATGCGCCAGCGCCACGGCCGGGTCGGCAACCTGGTAGTTGACAGTGCGCACGCCCTGTTCCAGCACGACGTGCGTGCAGCAGCCTTCCTCGTGCTTTTGCAACAACGCCGTCAGCCGGTCTTCGTAGCTTCGCGCCTGCTCCAGCTCCTCGCCCGACTCGACCGGCACGGCAGCTGAGAGGTGATAGGACAGGTCGGCGCGCGCCACCAGTGCATTGGCCGCATCGTTGCGCATCACGACCATCTCGATCTCGCTGCCGTCGTCGTCTTCGCGCGTGGCGGTCAAACCCGACCAGGGATGCTCACCCGCGAGAAACACGCCCGTGTGGCCGAGCTCGTCGCGCCAGCAGGCGTCGAACAGCGGCACGAAGGCATCGAGCGACACGCCGTCGAACGCGGCATGCGCGTCGGCCTCGACGTGGTCGACCGCCCCCACCTTCACTGCGAAGTCGTACTCGCCGAGGACGTGGTCGAGCATGATGAGGCTCATGTGACGCGCGTGGTCCTGCATGTCCATGGGAATGGGCTTGGCGAAGCCGATCTCCAGCGCCACCAGCCCCCTGTAAGGCTCGTGCTTCACGAGAACGTCGGCGCTGGCCAGCTCGAAATCGCCCATGCGCATGCTGAAGCCGTCGCGCGTGCGCTGTCGGAAGGCTTCCACCTCGACCTGGGGCAGTGCGGGGGCGCTCTGCACCAGCGCCATGAGATCCCCGAAATCCTCCTCGGAGCCATGCGCCGTCAGCACGAGCTTGAAGGCCGGCGGATCGCCCAGCACCTCGGCAGTCAGCCGCGGAAAGAAAGGCTCCAGCAGCTCGTTCAGCGCGTCCACCAGCTCGCGGGCAGGCAAGTCCCGCAAGCCGTCGAGCCGGGCGCTCACGGCTTGCCAGAAGCTTGCACAGGCGACGGCGCGCGGATCGGTGTGGGTGGTCGACATCGACAAGGCTTCTTCCTTCATGGGGTTTCGGTCAGGATTTCCTGCAGGCGTTGCACCAGCACGCTGCACTGCTCCCGCGTACCGATGCTGATGCGCAGGTACTGCGCAATGCGCGGCTGCTTGAAATGCCGCACCAGCACCGCGCGCTCGCGCAGCAGCGCCGCCAGTTCGGCCGCATCGCGCTGCGGATGGCGCGCGAACACGAAGTTGGCCTGCGAGGGCAGCACTTCGAAGCCCAGGTCTTCGAGCTGCAGGCTGAGGCCTTCGCGGGTGTCGACGATCTTGTCGCGGGTGGTCTTGAACCACACCTCGTCCTTGAGCGCCGCCGCCGCGCCCACCGTGGCAAGCCGGTCGAGCGGATAGGAATTGAAGCTGTCCTTGACGCGCACCAGCGCATCGATCAGATGCTGCTGGCCACAGGCAAAGCCGACCCGCAGGCCGGCCAGCGAGCGCGATTTGGAGAGGGTCTGCACCACGAGCAGGTTCGGGTACTTGTCGATCAACGGCAGCGCGCTCTCGCCGCCGAAATCGACATACGCCTCGTCCACCAGCACCACGCGGTCGGGGCAGGCTGCGAGCAGTTGTTCGATGCGCGAGAGCGGCAGTCCGATGCCGGTGGGCGCGTTCGGATTCGCGATCACGATGCCTGCACAGCCGCCGCGCGCACGGGCCGCCATGGCTTCGATGTCGATACGCAGGCCGTCATCGACCGGCTGCAGCTCGCAGGCAATGCCGTAGAGCTGGGCATAGACCTTGTAGAAGCTGTAGCTCACGTCGGGCATCAGCAGCGGCTCGGCCTGCTGGAAGAACGCGAAGAAGGCGTGCGCCAGCACCTCGTCCGAGCCGTTGCCCGCGAAAACCTGTTCGACCTTCAGGCCGTGCCGCCGCGCGACCGCTTCGCGCAGCGCAAGCGAGGTGGGGTCCGGGTATCGCTCCAGGCCGTTCGCCGCCGCCTGCTGGATTGCATCGATGGCGAGCGGCGACGGCTGGTACGGGTTCTCGTTGGTGTTGAGCTTGACGAGGTTGGCGATGCGCGGCTGCTCGCCGGGCACGTAGGGTTCGAGCGCGCCGATGCGCGGGCTCCAGAAGGCCGGCACGGGGCTGGTCATGGTGTCCCCCCTGTCGCTCAGCCGAGCAGGCGAGCAAGGGTGAGCAATGCAAGCAGCACCATCCACATCACGACCGATCGCCAGACCAGGCCGACCACGCTGCGCAGGTGGCCGGGTTCGGGCTCGCGTCCCGGCGTGCTGCCGCTGTCGGGCCTGCGGCCGTCGATCACGGATTCGCCGGCCTGCGCACGCGGCAGCGGGTCGGTGACCGGAATCGGGCTCAGCGAGCCGCCGCCCAGTCGCACATTGACCGCGCCCGACGTGGCCGCGAGGATCACGCCGTCGTTCTCGTTCGGAAAGCGCCGTGCGTCATTGCGCCAGCAGTCGATGGCTTCCTCGAAGCTGCCGACCACCGCGAAGCCCAGGGCCGTGATGCGTGCTGGCAACCAGTCGATGCCATGCCAGGCGCGCTCGGCGGCCTGTTGCACCGAGACGCTCGAAGGCTGCACCGCGGCGCCGTTCTTGTGGGCCCAGTAGCGCGCGACGAACTCGCTCATGCGATAGAACACCGCGCCGGCCGGCCCAATGCCGATGGCGGCGATCACCGAGAACCATGCCAGCACGCCGAACACATGGCGATGCGCGGCAATGACCGAATGTTCGATCACATGACGCACGATCTCGCTGCGCGGCAGATCGGCGGCATCGACCCCTTGCCAGTGTGCGAGCAGCGAGCGCGCGAGCGGCTCGTCGCCCTCGTCGAGCGCATCGCGGATGTCGGTGAAGTGATGGCTGAACTGTCGAAAGCCGAGGGTGACGTAAAGCACCGCGATGCTCCAGAGCACAGCGAACGGCAGCCCCAGCGTGAACACCAGCAGCAAGTGCACCCCGAGCGCCAAGAGTGTGGGCACGAACACCGCGAGCCCCCAGGCGATCCATCCGTGGTGGGGCTTGCCCGCATCGAAATTGCGGCTGGTCCAGCGCGTCCACGCAAAAACGCTGGCGTACACAGGGTTGTGAGGACCCAGCGGCCTCACCTGCTCGATCAGCAACGCGCACAGGACGGCAAAGAAGCTCATCCTTCGATGATAGCGAGAGAGCCCGAAGGTTCAGGCGCTCAGGAAACGGTAAAGATTGCGCAGCATGCCGGCGGTGGCGCCCCAGACGAAGCGCTCGTCGGCGCCATCCTGGTAGGGCATCGAGTACCAATGGCGCTTGGTGCCATCGGGGGCGGGCACGGTGTGGTGACGGTGGTTGGCCGGGTCCATCAGCCACGCGAGCGGCACTTCGAAGGCATCGGCAACCTCATGGGGGTTGATGGTGAGCTCGAAGTCGGGCTGCACCAGCGCGACCACCGGCGTCACGATGAACGAGGTCACCGTCGTGTAGGTCGGTAGGTTCCCGAGCACCTCGACGTATTGCGCCGAGAGGCCGACCTCTTCCCAGGCTTCACGCAGGGCAGCGGCCGCGATGTTGGCGTCCTCGGGGTCGACGCGGCCACCGGGAAACGCGACCTGGCCCGAATGGGTCGACAGGTGCGTGGTGCGCTCGGTCAGCAGCACGGTTGCGCCTTGCGGGCGCTGCACGATCGGCACCAGCACGGCGGCCTGCGCGGGAGCGCGATCGGTCAGTCGCGGCTCGCGGCGCAGCTCGGGGGTCCAGACGGGCGGCGTCGCGAAGCGCGCGCGCAGCGCCGAGGCCGTCAGCTGCGCGGCCGGCACCGCCGGCAATCCATCACTCCCGGCCACGAAGGGCGCCTTGCGCGGGTCGAACTGCGGCAGCGTGGGTGGCACCACGGCATTGACGGGTTCGATGGAGGCGGCCTGCAGGGGATGGGATGAAGTGGTCAAGAGATGAAAAGTGCCGGAACCGATGGAAGGAAGTAGATCGGAAAAACGAAATGTTGTCCTTGAGCAGGGGCAACAACGCAAAAAGCCGCCAGAGCGGCGGCTTTTTGCACTGCGGGGAGGCTGCTTACTTGGCGGCCGCCGTCGACTTGCTCGGCAGCTTTTCCTTGATGCGTGCCGAACGGCCGCTGCGGTCGCGCAGGTAGTACAGCTTGGCGCGGCGAACATCGCCACGACGCTTGACTTCGATGCCGGCGATCAGCGGGCTGTAGGTCTGGAACGTACGTTCCACGCCTTCGCCACTGGAGATCTTGCGCACGGTGAAGCCGCTGTTGAGGCCGCGATTGCGCTTGGCGATCACGACGCCTTCGTAGGCCTGCACGCGCTTGCGGGTGCCTTCGACGACGCTCACGCTGACGATGACCGTGTCACCGGGCATGAAATCGGGGATCTTCTTGCCGAGGCGGGCGATTTCTTCCTGCTCGAGGGTTTCGATGAGGTTCATGATTTCCTGATATTCGATCGTGTCGGACTACACAAAAGGCGCCGTTGGTTTCTGCCACCTTTCAAAGGTGAATGGGGCAAAAGGCCAAGCGCGGCCGGGCAGAGGCTCGGGGAGCCTGAGATTATAGCTTTTTTTTCAGCGCGGCCTCATCGGCCTTGTCCAGGTGGCCGGCAGCGCGGGCGGCGTCGATCAAATCGGGGCGCCGGGCGGCCGTCATGGCCAGCCGCTGGTCGCGGCGCCAGCGCTCGATCTGCGCATGGTGTCCGGAGAGCAAGGGCGCCGGAACGCCCTGCCCGTTCCACTGCTCGGGCCGCGTGTAGTGCGGGCAGTCGAGCAGGCCGTCGAGCGCGGGGTTGAAGCTGTCCTGCACATGGCTGGCTTCGTCGCCGAGCACCCCAGGCTGCAGCCGGGCCACGGCATCGAGCAGCGCCATGGCCGCGATCTCGCCGCCAGAGAGGACGAAATCGCCAAGGCTGATCTGATGGGTGACACGCGCATCGATGAAACGCTGGTCGATGCCTTCGTAGCGGCCGCAGACCAGCACCGCGCCTTCGCTGGTCGACCACTTCTCGACGGCTTCATGGCGCAGCGCCTCGCCGATGGGAGAAAACAACACGACCGGCGCTTCTGCCCCGCGTGCGGCCAGCGCCGCATCGAGGCAGGCCGTGAGCGGCTCGGTCATCATCACCATGCCGGGGCCGCCGCCGAAGGGGCGGTCGTCCACGCGCTTGTAGTTGCCCTGCGCGAAATCGCGCGGATTCCACAGCACGACCTCGACCTGCTTCGACTCGTAGGCGCGGCGCGTCACGCCGCTGGCCATGAAGGGCGCGAACAGTTCGGAAAAGAGCGTGAGGACGTCGAAGCGCATGCGCGCGAGGCCCGGGTCAGAACTCGGGTTGCCAGTCGACCGTGATCAGCCGGCCGGGCAGGTCGACCTTGTCGACGAAGACCGAGACGAAGGGCACCATGCGCTCGACGGTCTTGCCGTCTTCTTCGGCGGTGAGCACCAGCGTGGTCTGCGGACCGGTGGCGAGCAGCTCGCGCACGGCGCCAAGCACCACGCCTTCGCGGTTGACGACAGACCGGCCGATCAGGTCGACCCAGTAGTACTCGTCATCGCCTGCGGTCGGGAAGCTGGAGCGCGGCACGAACACGCGCGCGCCACGCAGGGCCTCGGCCGCATTGCGGTCAGGCACCTCTTCGGACGAGGCGACGATGCAGTCGGAATGTTCTTTGGCTTCGCGGATCGCGAGCCGGAAAGCGGCGGTCGCAGAGGCTCCAGGAGCCTGCAGGAACCAGCGCTTGGAAGAAAAAAGCGCCTCGGGTTGGGCGCTGTGGGGCAGGACCTTGAACCAGCCCTTGATGCCCCATGCATCGGCGATGCGCCCTACCTCGATCGCATCCGCCGGCAATTCGGCGGCTTCGAGTGCGAGCAACATCGCCGTGCTGGACGGCTTAAGCCGCCGCCTTGGGAGCCGCAGCAGCGGCTTGCTTGATCAGGCGAAGGACCGTGGGCGAGGCTTGCGCGCCAACGCTCTTCCAGTAGGTCAGGCGATCCTGGGCAATGCGGATGCTTTCTTCGTTTTCCTTGGCGGTCGGGTTGTAGAAACCCAGGCGCTCGATGAAGCGGCCATCGCGGCGAACGCGCTTGTCCGACACGACGATGTTGAAGAACGGACGGCCTTTGGAGCCGCCGCGGGAGAGTCGAATGACGACCATGATTTATCCTTGGGTGGTGCAACAAGCCGACTCTCTAGCTGAGAAGGCCCGGTCACAATGTTCTTCCAGCGTCGAGACACGCGACATGGCCACCCGGCCAGCGACACGCTGAAAAGCCTGCGATTATAGGCCGCTGCGCGTATTCTCCGAATTTTCGGCCCCGGGTCGTCTCTTTTCCACCGCATGACCCTCACCATCCGCCCCAGCCGCGACGACGATGTCGCGGCCATCACGGCCATCTATGCTCACCATGTGCTGCACGGCACGGGCACCTTCGAAACCGAAGCGCCCTCCTCTGCCGACATGGCTGCGCGCCGCGCCGATGTGCTCGGCAAGAACCTGCCCTACCTGGTCGCTGAAGAAGATGGCGAAGTCCTGGGTTTTGCCTACTGCAACTGGTTCAAGCCGCGCCCGGCCTACCGTTTTTCGGCCGAAGACTCGATCTACATGGTGGAGTCAGCACGCGGCAAGGGTCTGGGTGCCAAGCTGCTGGCGGCGCTCTCGCAGGCTGCGGAAGCGGTCGGCGTTCGCAAGCTGATCGCAGTGATCGGCGACTCGGCCAACGCAGGCTCCGTGGGCGTGCATCGCAACCAGGGTTTCACGCATGTGGGCGTGCTCAAGAACTGCGGCTGGAAGTTCGACGAATGGCGCGACGTGGTCCTGATGGAAAAGGTGCTCGGCGAAGGCAGCACGACCAAACCCGAATGAAAAACAAAACTACCGCAGCGTGGCTCTCCTTCCTCGGCGGCCCCCTCGGGCTGCACCGTTTCTACCTGCGAGGCCTGGGCGACTGGCTGGGCTGGCTGCTGCCCATTCCGACGGCGCTGGGCGTCTACGGCATCGAGCGCGTGCGCATGTACGGCGTGGACGACGGCTTGAGCTGGGCGTTGATTCCGCTGCTGGGCTTCACCATCGCGGGCTGCGCCTTGATGGCCATCATCTATGGCCTCATGACGCCAGAGAAGTGGAATGCCCGCTTCAACGCAAGTTCACCGGCGGACGCCGCTCCAGGCCAGACGAACTGGTTCACCATCGGCGCCGTGGTGCTGTCGCTCTTCTTCGGCAGCACGATCCTGATGGCCAGCATCGTGTTCAGCTTCCAGCGCTACTTCGAACACCAGATCGAAGAGGGGCGGAAGATCTCGCAGTAGCCGTCGTCAGAAAACCTGCAGGCTGATCCAGTAGGCAATCGCAGCCACGAACGCCGAGGCCGGGATCGTGAAGATCCACGCCCAGACGATGTTGCCCGCCACGCCCCAGCGCACCGCGCTCGCGCGCTGCGTGGAGCCGACACCGACGATGGCACCGGTGATGGTGTGGGTGGTCGAAACCGGAATGCCCAGCGCCGTCGCCAGGAACAGCGTGAGCGCACCGCCGGTCTCGGCACAGAAGCCGCCCACGGGCTTCAGCTTGGTGATCTTCTGCCCCATCGTCTTCACGATGCGCCAGCCGCCGAACATGGTGCCCAGCGCAATCGCGGCATAGCAGCTCACGATGACCCAGGTGGGCGGCGTCGCGTCGGCGGCCGAGGCGTAGCCGGTGGCGATCAGCAGCATCCAGATGATGCCGATGGTCTTCTGCGCGTCGTTGCCGCCGTGGCCCAGGCTGTAGGCGCCGGCCGAAACCAGCTGCAGCCGCCGGAACCAGCGGTCCACGCGCGACGGCGTGGCGCGCCGGAAGCTCCAGGCCACCACGATCATCATCATCGAGCCCAACAGGAAACCGAGCAGCGGCGAGACGAAGATGAAAGCCACCGTCTTCCAGATGCCCGACGCCACCAGCCCGCTGGTGCCGGTCTTGGAAATCACCGCGCCCACGATGCCGCCGATCAGCGCATGCGAGGAACTGCTCGGAATGCCGTAGTACCAGGTCACGAGGTTCCAGCTGATCGCCCCGATGAGCGCGCCGAACACCACGTGCACATCGACCACACCAGGCTGGGCGATGCCCTTGCCCACGGTGGCCGCCACGCTCAGGTGGAAGATGAAGATCGCGATCAGGTTGAAGAAAGCCGCGAACACCACGGCCTGCCCCGGCTTGAGCACCCCGGTGGAGACCACCGTCGCGATCGAATTGGCGGCGTCGTGAAACCCGTTCATAAAGTCGAACAGGATCGCGAGCACGACCAGCACTATCACCACCCAGAGGGCGACCTGAACCGTTGCCATCGGTCGCTACCCGCTCAGGAGTTCTCGAGGACGATGCCCTCGATCACGTTGGCCACGTCCTCGCACTTGTCGGTGATCGTCTCGAGCAGCTCGTAGATCGCCTTGAGCTTGATCACCTCGCGCACATCGGGCTCCTCGCGGAACAGCTTGCTCATGGCGCTGCGCATCACGCGGTCGGCATCCGATTCGAGGCGGTCGATTTCCTCGCAGGTCTTGAGCACCGCCTCGGCCACCGCCGGGTCGGCGATCTTGCCGAGGAACTTGACGGCGTCCTTCAGGCGGTCGCAGCACTTCACGCTCAGGGCCGTGAGGCGCACGATCTCGTCGGTCATGTGGCGCACGTCGTACAGCGCCATGGTCTCGGCTGAGTCCTGGATCAGGTCGGCCACGTCGTCCATCGTGTTGATGAGCTTGTGAATCTGCTCGCGGTCGATGGGCGTGATGAAGGTCTTGTGGATCAGCCGGTTGACGTCGTGCGTCACGCGGTCGGCGGCGCGCTCGGCGTTGTCGACGTCGCGGTTGTATTGCTCGCGCAGGTGCACGTCGTTGTAGTTGGCGACGAGTTGCTCGAAGGCCCTCGCGGCCTCCACGATGCGCTCGGCGTGCTGGTTGAACATCTCGAAGAAATTGCCCTCGCGGGGCAGCAGCTTGCCGAACATGGAAACTCCTGGGGTGCGTCAATCACAATTTCATGACGCCTTCATGAAAAACCGGCGAAGTTTAACGGGCGCGCGGGTCCGGCCCGGCCGGTCCGGCTTTTCGAGGCCCTCGGAGCGCCCGCAATTCAGCCCGGCAAGTGCAGCACCGGCAGGTGCCAGCCGCCGTAGATCCCGCCCAGCCGGAGCGCCACGATCAGCAGCACGCCGGCATGAAAGGCCCAGCGCCGCGGTGTTCCGGCCGCCTGCAGCAACAGGTAGGCCGCGATGCCCGCGATGGCGGCGGAGCCGTAGATGCCGCTGCTCAGCAGCAGCGGAACGCGGGCGGTGAACACGTCGCGCAACAAGCCGCCGGCCGCGCCGGTCATGGTGCCGACCAGCATCACGATGACGGCCGGCAGGCGCCGCTCTTCGGCCACCTGCGCGCCCGTGATGGCGAACAGGCCGAGGCCCAGCGCGTCGGCCACGGCCAGCGCGTGCTCGGGCAGCGGCATCAGGTGCACCCAGACGATCGTGAGCGCCGCTGCCGCCAGGATCACGTAGACATAGCGGGTGTCGCGGATCCAGAACACCGGATGGCGGTCGAGCAACAGGTCGCGCAGCGTGCCGCCGCCCACCGCGGTGACCGAGGCGATCACCACCACGCCCAGCCAGTCGAGGCCCGCATGGCCGGCCGTCAATGCGCCACTGACCGCGAAGACCGCTACACCGGCGAGATCGAGGACGTAGAGCAGCACGGCCTTCTTCAGACGATGCGCTTGACCACCTGGCCCGTGACGCGCGCCAGCGCCGCGCGAGGCACCTTGTCGGGCGCGATTTCGGCGAGCGGCTTCAGCACGAAGGCGCGCTCGCGCATGCGGGGATGCGGCAGGGTCAGCGTCGGCGTGTCGATCACCGAATTGCCGTGCATCAGCAGGTCGAGATCGAGCGTGCGCGGCGCATTGGGGAATGGCCGTTCGCGGCCGGCCTGCGTCTCCAGACGCTGCAAAGCCACGAGGAACTGCTCGGCATCCAGGCCGGTGCGCACGGCCACCACGGCGTTGACGAAATCGGGGCCTTCGGCATCCACCGGCTCACTGCGATAGAGCGACGAACGGGCCGTCACCTGGGTTCGTTGCAGCGCGCCGATCACGGCCATGGCGGCCTTCACGGCGGCCTCGGCATCGCCCAGGTTGGCGCCGATGGCGACGAAGGCCTGTACGGTGGGGTAATCCTCGCGCGGGCCGCGCGGGCGGCTCGTGGGGGCACGGGCGGGCGCACGGCGTGCAGAAGGGCCACCAGGCGGACCGCTTCTGGCGCCGGCCGGAGGTGGCCTGGCGCCGCCCGCGCGCGGCGGTGCGGCCTTGGCCTTGTCATTGGCCTTGGGGCTTGTCTTGCCGTCCTTCGGCCGGTCAGATGCGCTCATTCGCCCGCGGCGCTGCCGCCGCCCTCACCACCGCCACCACCGCCGGTGCGCGGCTTGCGGCGACGGCGGCGCTTGCGCGGCGCTGCGGCCTCGCCGTCGGGCGGTACGGCAACGCCTTCGGTTTCGACTTCGTCGTCCTGCTGCGAATCGGTGTCGCCTTGGCTCTGGCGCCCGGCCGGCTCGCCGCGGGGCTTTGGCGCCACCGGGTCGCGCGTGCGCACGCGCTGGCGGGTTTTCTGTTCGTCGCGCACCTGCTCCAGCAGGTCTTGCCGGCGCACGTCGTCGGCGGTGCTGAATTCCTGCCACCACTCGGCAATCGCCTCGCCGACCTCGCCCACGTCGGCGCGCAGGCGCATGAAGTCGAAGGCGGCGCGGAAGCGCGCCTGCTCGACCAGGCTGTAGGGCGTGGAGCCGGTGCGCTTGTCGAAGCGCGGCTGCATCATCCAGATCTCGCGCATGTCGGCGGCCAGCTTGCCGCGGCCCGACACGTCGCCGATGCGTGAATTGAACACGTCGTCGATCGCATCCTGCAGCGCCGGGAACGGCGGCTGCGGACGCTGGCCCTGCCGGCCTTCCTGGCGCTGGGCCCAGCCGTCGCGCACGTCGGCCCACAGCACGCAGGCCAGCAGGAAGCTGGGCGCCACGGGCTTGCCTTCGCCGACGTGGCGGTCGGTGTCCTGCAGGGCCGCCTTCACGAAGGGCAGGTCGGCACGCTCGACCACCACGTCGAGCAGCGGATAGATGCCCGTGGCGAGCCCCAGCTTGCGCAGTTGCTCGACCGTGGCAATGGCATGGCCTGTTTGCAACAACTTGAGCATTTCATCGAACATGCGGCTTTGCGGCACGTCGGCCAGCAGCTTGCTCGATTCGATCAGCGGCGCGGCGGTCTTGGCTTCCATCTTGAAGCCGAGGGCCGCGAGCTTGGCCGAGAAACGGATCGCGCGAATGATGCGCACCGGGTCTTCGCGGTAGCGCGTGACCGGGTCGCCGATCATGCGCAGCGTGAGCTTCTGCGCATCGCGGATGCCGTTGTGATAGTCGACCACGACCTCGTTGGCCGGGTCGTAGTACATGGCGTTGACGGTGAAGTCGCGGCGCGCCGCGTCTTCTTCCTGCGGGCCCCAGACGTTGTCGCGCAGCACCCGGCCGCTGGCGTCCACCGCGTGCTTCATGCTCGCGAGCTCGCCCTTGCTGGTGCGCTCGTTGCCCGCCACCTGCTCGGCGGCGGCGTTGTCCATGTAGGCGCGGAAGGTCGAGACCTCGATCACCTCGTGCTCGCGGCCACGGCCGTACACCACGTGCACGATGCGAAAGCGCCGCCCGATGATGAAGGCGCGGCGGAACAGCGACTTGACCTGCTCGGGCGTGGCATTGGTGGCCACGTCGAAGTCCTTGGGCCGGAGGCCCAGCAGCAGGTCGCGCACCGCACCGCCCACCACATACGCCTCGTACCCCGCCTGCTGGAGCGTGGTGACCACGTTCTTCGCGCGTTCGTCGACCAGGGCTGGATCGATCTTGTGAACCTCTGCCGGCACCTCCTGGCGCTTGCCGAAGCGGCTCTTGCCCTGTGCGCTGCCGGCGGATTTGCCGAGCAGCTTGTCGATGAATTTCTTGATCATTGTTTAGTTGAAGCTCTTCTTATTCATTTTCGAGCATGGATCGGATCAACGGGATCGTGATCGCGCGTTGGGTCTGCAAGGCGTAGCCGTCGAGCTGCGTGAGCAGCTCCATCAGGCTGCCGAGGTCGCGGCTGAAGCGATGCAGCATGTAGTCGAGCACGTCGTCGGACAGCATCACGCCGCGCGCATCGGCGGCCTGGCGCAGCACCGCACGGCGTTCGCTCTCGCTCAGCACCTGCAGGTGGAACACATGGCCCCAGCCCAGCCGGGTGCGAAGGTCTTCGCGCAGCGGCAGGTCGGCCGGCGGCAGGGCGCCGGCGGCGACCACGCCGCGTTGCAGGGTCTGTGCATTGACGAACCAGTTGAAGGCCGCGTGCTGCTGCACGGCGGTGTAGAGGTGCACGTCGTCGAGCAGAACGGCGCCCCAGCGCTCGTCGAACTCGGGCGGCTCCAGCAGGCCGGCGTGGAGCAGGCCCACGCTGGCGCCCTGCTCGCGCAGTGCGACACGCACCGATTCGAGCAGATGGGTCTTGCCACTGCCGCCTTCGCCCCACAGATAGGTCGGAACCGGCGAGTGCAGCGCAGGGCTGCCGGCGCCGCCCACCCACACTTGCAGGTGCCGCAGCGCCGCCTCGTTGGGGCCGGCAAAAAAGGCGTCGAAGCTGGGACCCGTCGCAATGCCGATATCGAGCGCGAGCTGTTTCATCCCGGGAAGGTTCATGGAGGGGGCCGCGAGGGCCCTTAAAATCGTGAGGAATTCTATCGGCCCGGCCAAATCGGTTGCCGGCGCCTCCACTCTTCGCCCCCTTCCCGACTCCGACCGCCCATGACTTCCCCTACGCCCACCTCGCTCAGCTACAAGGACGCCGGTGTCGATATCGATGCCGGCGACGCACTGATCGACCGCATCAAGCCGCTCGCCAAGAAGACCCTGCGCGAAGGCGTGCTGGCCGGCATCGGCGGTTTCGGCGCCCTGTTCGAGGTGCCCAAGCGCTACAAGGAGCCGGTGCTGGTGAGCGGCACCGACGGCGTGGGCACCAAGCTCAAGCTGGCTTTCGAATGGAACATGCACGACACGGTCGGCATCGACCTCGTGGCCATGAGCGTCAACGACGTGCTGGTGCAGGGCGCCGAGCCCCTCTTCTTTCTCGATTACTTCGCCTGCGGCAAGCTGGACGTGGACACCGGCCGCCGCGGTGATCGGCGGCATCGCCCGCGGCTGCGAGCTTTCGGGCTGCGCGCTGATCGGCGGCGAAACCGCCGAAATGCCCGGCATGTACCCGGCCGGCGAGTACGACTTGGCGGGCTTTGCGGTCGGCGCGGTCGAAAAATCGAAGATCCTCACGTCACGGGCCAGAACGTGAAGCCCGGCGACGTGGTGCTGGGCCTGGCCTCGGCCGGCGTGCATTCCAACGGCTTCAGCCTGGTGCGCAAGGTGATCGAGCGTGCGGGCAATGACCTGCCCGCCACCCTCGACGGCAAGCCCTTCCGCGAAGCCGTGATGGAGTCCACGCACCTCTACGTGAAGCCGGTGCTCGAGGCGCTGGCCAAGCATCCGATCAAGGCGCTCGCCCACATCACCGGCGGCGGCCTGCTCGAAAACATTCCGCGCGTGCTGCCCGAAGGCACCGCCGCCCACCTGAAAAAGGGCAGCTGGCCGCAGACCGAGCTCTTCGCCTGGCTGCAGAAGGTGGCCGGCATCGACGACATCGAGATGAACCGCACCTTCAACAACGGCATCGGCATGGTGGTGGTGATCGACGCGGCAGAAGTCGCCGCCTGCGCCGCCACGCTGCGCGCAGCGGGTGAAACGGTGCACGAGATCGGCGTCATCGCCGCACGCGGCGAAGGCGCCGCGGTGGTCGTCGGCTGATCGCCGGCGGCTCCGCCCACACATCCTGAGCAGCGCACCCGAACCCCGGATGGCCAAGAAGCCGCAACTCACCGCAGCCGCCGTTCCCACCACGGCTTCCGTCCACCGGCCCACGGCCTCGCGCGGCGTGATGGTCGCCAGCTACCTGCTGATGCTGGGCGCCCTGATGCTCGTGATGTGGGAGCACCTGCTGCCGGGCCTGATCTGCGTCTGCATCGGTTTTCTGGCCACGCGCTGGTTCGCGCGCGCCCTGGCTGCGGGCCTGCGGCGTATTCCGGCGCTGAACCAGCGCGGCGACGGCTGGGCCGGCGTGCTGGCGGTGGTGCTGGTGCTGGTGGGCCCGATCGCCCTGATCACGCTGCTGCTGTCGCAGGCGCGCGAGTACATCGTCGATGCGCCCGACCAGTACCGCGAACTGCTCGACTACACGGCGCGCACGATCCTCGAGCTGCGCTCCAAGCTGCCGCCCGAGATCGCGGCGTACCTGCCCGAGGGCGCGGCCGAGATCCAGCGCGTGATCGCCAACTACCTGCGCGCGCAGGCCGGCTCGCTCGCCATGGCGGGACGCGCCTGGCTGCACGGACTGCTCTTCTCCTACGTGGGCCTGATCGTCGGCAGCCTGGCCGCCGTGGCGGCCGCGCCGCTGCGGCGCCTGCCGTTGGCCGAGCAGCTGCACCAGCGCGTCGAGACCTTCGGCGAGGCCTTCGGCCAGATCGTGGCGGCCCAGTTCTGGATCGCGGCCTTCAACACGCTGCTCACCGCCATCTTCCTGCTGTTCCTGATGCCGCTCTGGGGCGCGCACCTGCCCTACACGCCGGCGCTCATCACGCTCACCTTCCTGGCGGGGCTGGTGCCGATCGTGGGCAACCTGGTCTGCAATTCGGTGATCACGCTCGTGGGCCTGTCGGTGTCGCCGATCACGGCGCTGGCCTGCCTGGTCTTTCTGATCGTGATCCACAAGGCCGAGTACGTGATCAACGCCAAGGTGGTCGGCGCCCGCACGCAGATGAGCGTGTGGGAGCTGCTGGCCGTGATGTTCGTGGCCGAGGCGGTGTTCGGGCCGGCCGGACTGGTGGCGGCGCCGCTCTACTACGCCTACCTGAAGAAAGAGCTTCAGGCCGCGGCGCTGGTCTGACGGCTTTGCAGGACAGCGATGTCCTGATCTGATCGGTTCTGGTCCGCTTCGGCGCGGACCGGAGGCTGGCGGCCCAGAAGAATAGGGGGCATCATCCACTCCGCCCTGTGAGCCAGCCACCGCCATGAAAACCTGTCTGATTGTGATCGATGCCCAGGAATCGTTCCGCCAGCGTGCGTACTGGAACGAAACCGTCGCGGCGCCCTACTTCGCCGCGCAAAACGCGCTGATCGAAGGCGCTGTCGCGGCCGGCGTGCCGATCGTGCGGATCTTCCACGTCGACGCGCCGAGCAACGCGAGCAACCCCTTTGCTGTCGAATCGGGCCACATCCACCCCATCGACGGACTGACACCGTTCGAGGCCACGGCCACCTTCACCAAGCACCGCCACAGCGCGCTGGTCAACAGCGGGCTGGACATCTGGCTCACCGAGAACGGCATCCGCCGGCTGATCGTGAGCGGCATCCGCACCGAGCAGTGCTGCGAAACCACCACCCGCCATGCCTCGGACCTGGGCTGGGAGGTCGACTACGTGACCGACGCCACGCTGACCTTCGACATGGTGCAGCCCGACGGGCGGCCGCTTTCCGCCGCCGACATCAAGGCGCGGACGGCGACGGTGCTGGCTGGCCGCTTCGCGACGGTCTGCAGCGTGACCCAGGCGCTCGAGCGCGCCAGCGTGGCCGCATGAGTTCATTGCGCGTGCTGATGCTGGCCTATGACGGTGTCGAGGCGCTGGACTTCGCCGGCCCTTTCGAGGTGTTCACCACCGCAAGCCGGGTGAGCCAGCGCATGCAGCCCGGCACGCCTGCGCCGTTCGAAGTCGCTTCGGTGGCGCATTCGCCCGACGGCCAGCCCGTGCAGGCGCGCGCGGGTTTGCGATTGCTCGCCGATCGTGCGCTCGCAAGCCACCCGGCGGCCGATGTGCTGATCGTTCCCGGAGGCGTGGTCGATGCCCCGATGGCCAGCCCGGAGACCCTGCACTGGATCGCCGAATGCGCGGCCGGCGCGCAGGTGGTCGCCTCGGTCTGCACCGGTGTTTTCCTGCTCGCGAAAAGCGGCGTCGTGACACATGAAGCGGTCACCACCCACTGGGAAGACATCGCCGACCTGCGTGAACAGTTCTCCCAGCTCGATGTCCGCGAAGACACGCGCTGGGTCGACAGCGGCCGCATCGTCAGCTCCGCGGAGCATTAGCGCCGGCATCGACATGAGCCTGCATCTGGTCGAACGCCTCGCGGGCCGCGCGCTGGCCGAACGCACCGCGCGCCAGATGGACTACGCATGGACCCACAACAACAGCAACCCATCCGCGTAGTCTTCGTGCTGCTGCCCGGCAGCCTCGTGCTCGACTGGGCCGGGCCGGCCGAGGCGCTGCGCATCGCGAACCAGCGGCTGCGCGCGGCGGGCCAGCCCGAGCGCTTTGCGATCGAGTTCGCGAGCCCGCGGCCGACCTCCGTCGCTTCGGTCGGTATCGCACTGGCCGGGCTCGCGCCCTTGCCCACGCAATGGGACGGACCGGCCTGGGTGGTGCTGGTCGGCTTGCCCGGCGACACCATCGCCATCGACAACCCCGAAGCGCAGGACCTGCTGCACTGGCTGCGCGGCCAGCGCTTCGAGCGGGGCCGTGTCGAGCTGGTCACCATCTGCGCCGGTGCGGTGCTGGCAGCGCATGCCGGTGCGCTGGCCGGGCGACGTGCCACCACGCACCACCATCACCTCGACGAACTTCGCACGGTGGAGCCGCGCTGCGACGTAGTGGCCAACCGCGTGTTCGTGATCGACCCGCCCCTCTACAGCAGCGCCGGCGTCACGACCGGCATCGACCTCGTGCTGTACCGCATCGCCGAAACCTGCGGCGAAGCACTCGCGGCCCAGGTCGCGCAGACCATGGTGGTGGCACTGCGGCGCGGCCCGCACGACCCGGAGCTCTCACCGTTTCTCGCTTACCGCAACCACCTGCACGCCGCACTGCATCGCGTGCAGGACGCGGTCAGCGAACAGCCGCAGGCCGAGTGGAGCGTGCCGCGCATGGCGGAAGTGGCCCACACCTCGGAGCGGCATCTGACACGGCTCTTCGTCGAGCATGCGGGCGTGGCGCCGCTGGCCTATCTGCGCCGGCTGCGGCTGGCGGCCGCACAGCTGGTGCTGGCCTCGGGTGCGAGCGTCACGCGGGCGGCGGAGCTGTCGGGCTTCGGCTCGGACACGCAACTGCGCCGCGCATGGCATCAGTTCGGATTGCCCGGCTCGCCTTCTGAGGCCAATTCGCTGCTGAGAACCTAGCGATCAGTGCCAGACGCCCGAGGGCACCGGACCGGGCACACGCAGCAAACGGTCGTCGCCGATTTCCAGCAGACGGTTGGCCGCATAGCTGTTCTGCGAATCGGGCTCCAGCGCGGCGCCGACGAGCGGCGACAGCGGCTGCGCCAGCGACACATAGAAACTGCCCGGCAGCACCACCGCGCGCCCCGTCCGCGGCCGCACCTTGAAGGCACGGATCGCCTCGCCGTCCTCGATGGCGCCTCGTGCGTCCTGGCGCTGGCCATCGGACTGCGAAAGGATCTCGTAGCGCTCCACCGGCCAGGGCGCTGCGTTGTCGATGCGCTCGACGCGCACGCCGAGCATCTGCAGGCGCTGCACGGCCTGCGCCTCGCTGGCAGCCGCAGGGCCGCGGGCGCGCATTGGCAATCTTCAGCGGATCGGCCGAGCGCCAGTCGACATCGATGGCGCGCTCTTCGCCGCTCTTTGCGTCGAGAAACTCGAGGCGCTGCCGCATCGGCGTCTGCCAGTCCTCGACCACGAGATCGCCATGGCAGGCTTCGGCCTTCGCGCGCTGGCCGGCCTGCGCAGTGAGCTGCAACAGCGCCGGCCCCTGCCGCGCCGCCGTCTCGATCACGGTGGTGGCGGCCAGCACCTGCGTCTGCACGCGGCGCGCGAAATGCGCACGCCCCAGCCCCACGCCGCGCACTTCGAGCAGCAGGCTTACGGCCTGGCGCAGCGCGCTCACATTGCGGCCGGTGTCGGGCTGCACGCCACCCATCGACACGGTCTGATCGCTGGCCTTGCCGCCGGCGGTCGTGTGGTACTTGAAGCCCTGCAGCCCCGCCTGCGTGAACGCGGCCTGCACCGCGTCGACGTAATCGTGCTGCGCGCTCGCAGCGATGGCGGCGTCGAGGTTGCCGACGGTGGCCGGCTGCAGCAGGCCGTCGTACTTCATGACCGCGCCGAACTTGTCGATCCAGCGGCCGCCCACAGTGAACTCGTGCAGGTCGAGCACCACCTGCGGCCGATAGCGCAGGGTGGCGGCCGCGAGCAGCCGCGCCTCGGGCGTGCGCAGCAGCAGGTGGTCGCGGTTCACGTCGATGCCGTTGGCGGTGACGCGGGTGAAGCGCTCGGCGCCGTCGGGATTGCCGCGCGGCACCAGTACGAGGTTCACCTTCTGCAGCAGCGCCGCGTTCGGCCCGCTGGCGAACTGCTGTGCCAGCGCCAGCACCGCCTCGCCGCCTGCCGGCTCGTTGCCATGCTGCTGGTCGATCACCATCACGGTGGGGCGCGACGGATCGAAGCGGCCCTGGTCGGCGAGCAACACCAGCGGCATCTCGCGCCCCTGCTGCGACAGGCCCAGGCGCTCGACGCGCACGTTCGACGACTGGCGCGCCAAGTCGTCGAGGAAGCTAAGCACTTCGGCATGCGAGGGAAAGTCGGTGCGACCGGCGCGAAAGCCCAGCGTGGCGTAGCTCACGGATGGATCGGGAAAGCGCGCTGCGATGGCGGGTGGCTCGACCCACACCTTGGCGGGATCGAACTGGGCCTGGGCCGAGGCGGCCACAAGCAGGGCCACGCCCGGGACGCACAGGAATCGGAATGGAGAAATGCGGGGCATGGCGCGCATTTTCCGCCGGCACATCCCTTCGCGGCTTCAGGTGTCGTTCAGCTCAGACAGTGCAGGCCCGCGCCCGCGCCAGCAGCAAGGCCCGCTCGCGCGTGTTGCGCGTGAGCGAGGCGGCGCGGTCGAACTCCTTGCGCGCATCTTCGCGGCGGCCGAGCTTGAAAAGCAGATCGCCGCGCACGGTCGGCAGCAGGTGATAACCCTGCAGCGCCGGCTCGCCCATGAGCGCATCGACCACCTCCAGCCCCGCGGCCGGACCGAAGGCCATCGAGAGCGCGACCGCACGATTGAGCTCGACGATGGGCGACGGCGACAGCTCGGCCAGCGCGTCGTAGAGCGCGGCAATGCGCGGCCAGTCGGTTTCATCAGCGGTGCGCGCGCGGCCATGGCAGGCAGCGATGGCGGCCTGCAGGGCATAGGGGCCGAAAGCGCCGCCCAGCGATTCGGCACGCGCCAGCGCGGCGAGGCCGCGGCGGATCAGCATCTGGTCCCAGCGCGCGCGGTTCTGTTCGAGCAGCAGCACCGGTTCGCCCGAGGCGCCCACGCGCGCCGCCGTGCGCGAGGCCTGGATTTCCATCAGCGCGACGAGACCGTGCACCTCCGACGCATCGGGCACCAGCTCGGCCACGATGCGGCCCAGGCGCATCGCCTCGTCGCAGAGCGTGGGGCGCATCCAGTCGTCGCCTGCGGTGGCCGAGTAGCCTTCGTTGAAGATCAGGTAGAGCACTTCGAGCACCGAAGCGAGCCGCACTTCGAGCTCGTGCCGGCGCGGCACCTCGAACGGCACATTCGCTTCGAGCAGGGTGCGCTTGGCGCGCACGATGCGCTGCGCCACGGTGGCTTCGGGCACGAGGAATGCGCGGGCGATTTCATCCGTCGTGAGGCCGCCCATCAGGCGCAGCGTGAGCGCCACGCGCGCCTCGGTCGAGAGCACCGGGTGGCAGGCGGTGAAGACCAGCCGCAGCAGGTCGTCGCCGATGTCGTCGTCGAGGGCGGCATCGACCGCTTCGGCGAAGTCGGCCTGCGCCATCTCGTGCCGGGCATCGAGTTCGCGGCCGATCTCGGGTGCCTTCCGATCGGCCAGCTGGCCGTGGCGCAGGCGGTCGAGGGCGCGGTGCTTGGCCACTTGCGTGAGCCAGGCGGCGGGGTTGTCGGGCACGCCGGATTCAGGCCATTGTTCGAGGGCGGAAACGAGCGCGTCCTGCGACAGTTCCTCGGCCAGGCCCACGTCGCGCACCATGCGCGCGACCGTGGCGATGATCCTGGCGGACTCGATCCGCCAGACCGCCTCGATCGCGCGGTGGACGGCGCGCGCGTCGCTGCCAGCCACGCTCGTCAGCCCTTCTTCTTGCCTTCGGGCAGCGTCTGCATCGAGGTGTAGTCGCCCGCCACGGCCTGCAGGTCAGGCGAAAAGTCTTCGAGCTCCTGCACCTGGCGAACCTCGATGACCTCGTTCTCGCCGCCGGGGCAGCGCGTGGCCCATTCGATGGCTTCGGCCCGCGAGGCCACATCGATCATCCAGAAGCCGCCGAGCACTTCCTTGACCTCGGCGAAGGGGCCGTCGACCACCTTGGGCTTCCCGCCCGGAAAGCTCACGCGCGCGCCCATCGAGGGCGGGTGCAGGCCGTCGCAGCTGATCAGCACGCCCGCCTTTTGCAGGGACTCGTTGTAGGCCATCATCGCGGTCATCGCGTCGAGGTCTTCGGGCATCGTGCCGGGCGCGGCGGTCTCGTAGCCGTGGGGAATCATCAGCATCATGAAGCGCATGGTGGTGTCTCCTCGAGCGTGGCGGGGTTCAGCGGGCGGCCTTGCCGAGCTTTTCGGATTCGGCCCGCAGGCGGTCTTCCTGCGCGAGCAGCTCGGGCGTCATCGAGTCGCCGAAGTCGGTGGCTTCGAACACCTGGCGGATCTCGATCTCGCCTTCCTGGAAGGGGCTGCGCTTGATCCACTCGATGGCTTCTTCCTTCGACTTGACCTGCAGCAGCCAGAAGCCGGCAAGCAGCTCCTTGGTTTCGGTGAAGGGGCCGTCGATGACGGTGCGCTTCAGGCCTTCGCAGCGCACGCGCGCGCCCTTGGAACTCGGATGCAGCCCCTCGCCCGCCAGCATGACGCCGGCCTTGACCAGTTCCTCGTTGCACTTGCCCATCTCGGTGAGGATCTCGGTGCTGGGCATCACGCCGGCTTCGGAATCCTTGTTGGCCTTGACCAGAATCATGAATCGCATGTCGTTTCTCCTGAAAGGTTGATGAAGTCGGGAGTCGCTGAAATTGCTTGGCTCCTGTACACACGTCGGGCGAGCGGAAGGCGGATCGACACGATGGCATCGATCCAGTTGTAATTATTTGTATCCTCAATTCAGGGCAGATAGCCGCAGAAGCGCAGCACATGCCCGTCGGGCTCGCGGATCGCGAATTCGCGCAGGCCCCAGGGCTGGGAGGTCGGTGGCTCGATCACCGTCACGCCGCGCTTCATATAGGCGGCGTGCAGGCCGTCGATGTCCTTGCCCACATGGATCACGATTTCGCCGCGCCAGGGCACCGCGCCGCGTGTGTTGCACTGCCACAGGCGCAGGTAGACCGGGTCGCCATAGGTGCGATCGCCCTTCTTCACGCGCGCATAGCTGGGCGGCTCGCCGGCGATGAAGTCGAGCTCGAAGCCCAGCACGTCGCGAAACCAGCGTGCGGCGCGCGAGACGTCCGACACCGGCAAAACGGGCTGCACGCCATGGAACTCATGCAGGGTGCCCAGGTCGGGCGCTGCGCTCACACCGGCCTTGGTGTTCATCAGTTGGCCGTTCGGCGCAGGGTGGCCACACGCTCGGCGATCACGTCGATGTCGAGGGCGTCTTCGGCATTCGTCAGATAGATTTCCAGGTCGCGCACCGCCAGCGCGGTGTTGCCCTGCTCCGCATGCGCGATGCCGCGGTCGCGGTATTCGCCCCAGGCGCTGGGCAGCAGCGCAATGAGACGGTCCTGCACGGCGATGGCGCGCTGCCAGTCTTCCTGCGCGCGGTGCACTTCCTTCAGGTTGCGCAGCATGCGGCTGATGATTTCGCGCGAACTGGCCGGCTGCAGGTAGAGGCCCAGCGGCACGTCGAAGTCGCCGACCAGCCCGTTGCTGCGCTTGTAGGGCTCAAGCCGCTCGCCGAGTTCTTCGCGCGACAGCGACTTGCCGGTGAACGGGTCGAGCACCACCTGCCCCTTGGGCAGCGTCACCTTGAGCATGAAGTGGCCCGGAAAGCCGATGCCGCGCGCCTGCAGGCCCAGGCCCTGCGCCAGCTCCATCCACAGCACCGCCAGCGAGCTCGGGATGCCGCGGCGGGTGCGCAGCACGGCGTTCAGGTAGCTGTTGTCGGGGTCGTAGTAGTTGTTGACGTTGCCGCCGAAGTTCAGGTCGCTGAAGAAGAACTAGTTCAGGGCGCGCAGCCGGGCGAGCGGTGCGGCATCGGCCGGCAGGCGGGCGAGGAGCTGGTCGACGTCGCCGAGCACCTGCTGGACGTCAAGTTCGGGGTATTCGTCCTGCGCCAGGCTGGCGGCCGCTTCGAGCAGAGGAAAGTGGTCATCGCTGCGAACGAGCGACTCGAAATACTCCAGTGCGGTAGGGACCTGAAAGGTGAACGTCATGTGTCTTTGTAGAGGAGCATCCGGGGGGCGTCAAGGCAGGACACATGCGTATTGCCAGCGGCTCAACGGCGCATGAAACTGCGCAGTCGCACACCGACAGCTGTCAGGACGGCGAAATAGAGCACGGCAGCGCCCGCAATGAGCGCGGCCAGCAGGCCGATGCGATACAGGGGCTGCGCGCGCAGGCCGATCCAGTCGAAGTGGCGCGAGCCCCACACCAGCAAGGCCGCCAGCACCAGCGTGCCGGCCAGCACCTGCAGCGCAAACTTGCCCCAGCCCGGCTCGGGGGTGTAGCTGCCGCGGCGGATCAGCCCCACCAGCAGCCAGATCGCATTGACCAGCGCGCCGATGGCAATGGTCAGGGTCAGCGCGGCATGCTGCAGCACCGGCACCAGGAAGAAATTGAGCACCTGGGTGAAGACGAGCACGCTCACCGCGATCAGCATCGGCGTGCGCGTGTCCTGCTTGGCGTAATAGCCGGGTGCCAGGACCTTGATGGCCACGATGCCGACGAGCCCCACGCCATAGCCCATCAGCGCCAGGGTGGTGCGCTTGACGTCCTCGTCGCCGTAGGCGCCGTTGTGGAACAGCACGGCCACCAGCGGCTGCGCGAACAGCAGCAGCGCGATGGCGCAAGGCGCAGAGAGCAGCACCACGAGCCGCAGGCCCCAGTCGAGCAGCGACGAATAGCGCGCGTCGTCCTTGGCGGCGCGGGCGCCGGCCAGCTGGGGCATCAGCACCACGCCGAGCGCAACGCCCAGCATCGCGGTCGGAAACTCCATCAGGCGGTCGGCATTGACCACCCAGGTCACGCTGCCGGTCGCCAGATGAGAGGCGATCTGCGTGTTGATGAGCAGCGAAATCTGCGCCACGCTCACGCCCAGCAAGGCGGGCAGCATCAGCTTCATCACCTTGCGGGTGGTCGGGTCGGTCCAGGCGGCACGCAGCGCCTTGAAGCTCGCGCCGACGCGCGGCATCAGGCCCAGGGCGCGCAGCGCGGGAATCTGCAGGGCCAGTTGCAGCACGCCACCGACCAGCACGCCCACGCACTGCGCATAGATCGGCTCGATGCCATAACGCCGGAACAAGGGCGCGCCGACCACGATGGAAAGAATCAGCGCAATGTTGAGCAGCACCGGCGACGCCGCCGGCACCGCGAACTTGCGCCAGGTGTTGAGAATGCCGCCCGCCAGCGCCACCAGCGACATGAAGCCGATGTACGGGAACATCCAGCGCGTCATGACGACCGCCGCGTCGAAGCCCTTCAGGCCACTGGCCATGGCCCAGACCAGCAGCGGCGCCCCGATCACGCCAGCCGCGCACACCACCAGCAGGGTCCAGGTCAGCAGCGTGGCGACGTGGTCGATCAGTTCCTTGGCGCCCTCGTCGCCGGCTTCCGTCTTGCGCCCGGCCAGCACCGGCACAAAGGCCTGGCTGAAGGCACCCTCGCCGAAAACCCGCCGGAACAGGTTCGGGATGCGAAATGCGACGTTGAAGGCGTCGGTCAGCGCGCTGACGCCGAAAACCGAGGCGAAAAGCACGTCGCGAACGAGGCCCGTGATCCGCGATGCGAGCGTCAGGAGGGAAACGGTGGAGGCGGATTTGAGCAGGGACACGGGGGCGAGTGTAGGCCCCGGAAAGGGCCTGAAATGGGCACATTCGGAGGAATTGCCAACCCGGCCTATAATGGAGAGCTTTGCTGCATCATCCTCAGACACCTAAGGAACTAAATCATGGCATCCGCCAAGCCCAAGAAAAAGAACCCGCGCCTCGCCTCCGGCCGTAAGCGCGTCCGCCAAGACACCAAGCTCAACGCTGCGAACACCTCGCTGCGCTCCAAATACCGTACCGCTGTCAAGAACGTCGAAAAGGCTGTTCTCGCCGGCGACAAGACCAAGGCCAGCGAACTCTTCGCAAAGGCCCAGAGCATCGTCGACACCGTCGCCGACAAGGGCATCTTCCACAAGAACAAGGCCGCTCGCGACAAGAGCCGCCTGTCGGCCAAGGTCAAGGCCCTGGCCCTCGCGCCTGAGAAGGCCGTCGCAGCCTGACACCTGTCAGGCAAGCCCGGATCGGAATTCTCCGGTCCGCCGTTTGATCGGGGTGCGCTGCAGCAAAGTGTAAAAAACCGCCTTCGGGCGGTTTTTTCATGGGCGGTCGGTTTTGGGCGGCTCGACGGGAATCACGGGCGCGACAGGGTCCGATCGCACCGCGGCGGCCACCGGGGTCTGCGCGGCCTTCGGCACGGCCGGTGCGGGCGGCGCCGGGCACACCTCGGAAACCTGCAGGTCATTGTCCTTGGCAAAGTTGACGCAGAAGTCCCAGGCCATGGGCTCCGCATCGCGGAGGTCGCGGTTCACGATCACGCACTTGACCCCATTGATGGTGGTCGGCTCGCACCATGGCGAATAGCTCAGGTAGCTGCCCGGAAAGGCGCCACCGGGCCGGAAGGAGCTCATGACGCCGGCCAGCCGCTCGGCCCAGTCGCTGGGGCGGAAGGTCCGGCCATCACGGGTGATGCCCTGGATGAAGATTTCTTTGGCAGTGGGGGAAATCATCGTTGAATGAGGCGCCCGGAGCAGGTGCTGCGGTGCAGCAATGGATTCTATCCGCGGCACTTTTTGCATCCTGAACGGGGGCATTGCTGTGTAATGCGAAATCCTCAACGAAGCCGTCAAATCGCACGCCTAGAATCCGCGTTCCCTCTATCTGGAGAACCGAATGAGCGCTACCGCCCAGCCCACCTCGCCCCACGTCATGAACACCTACGGTCGCCTGCCGATCGCACTGTCGCACGGTCAGGGTTGCCGAGTCTGGGACACCACGGGCAAGGCCTACATCGACGGCCTGGGCGGCATTGCCGTCAACACGCTCGGCCACAACCACCCCGAACTGGTGCCCGCGCTGCAGGACCAGCTGACCAAGCTGATCCACAGCTCCAACTACTACCACGTGACCGGCCAGGAACAGCTCGCCGCCAAGCTGACCGAGATTTCGGGCCTCACCAACGCTTTCTTCTGCTGCACCGGCCTCGAAGCGAACGAAGCCGCCCTGAAGCTCGCCCGCAAGTACGGCCACGACAAGGGCATCGAGCGTCCTGAAATCGTCGTCTACGAAGCCGCCTTCCACGGCCGCAGCATCGCCACCCTGTCGGCCACCGGCAACCCCAAGGTGCAGGCCGGCTTCGGCCCGCTGGTCGAGGGCTTCATCCGCGTGCCGCTGAACGACATCGAGGCGCTCAAGAAGGCCACCGCAGGCAACCCCAACGTGGTGGCCGTGTTCTTCGAGACCATCCAGGGCGAAGGCGGCATCCACCCGATGCGCGTGGATTACCTGAAGCAGGTGCGCGCCCTCTGCGACGAGCGCGACTGGCTCATGATGATCGACGAAGTGCAGTGCGGCATGGGCCGCACCGGCAAGTGGTTCGCCCACCAGTGGGCGGGCATCCTGCCCGACGTGATGCCGCTGGCCAAGGGCCTGGGCTCGGGCGTGCCGATCGGCGCCGTGGTGGCCGGCCCCAAGGCCGCCAACATCTTCGGCCCGGGCAACCACGGCACCACCTTCGGCGGCAACCCGCTCGCCATGCGTGCCGGCATCGAGACCATCCGCATCCTGGAAGAGCACAAGCTGCTCGAGAATGCCGCCACCGTGGGCGCGCACCTGAAGGCCGCGCTCGAACGCGAAATCGGCGGCCTGCCCGGCGTGAAGGAAATTCGCGGCCAGGGCCTGATGCTGGGCATCGAGCTCGACCGGCCCTGCGGCGTGATCCTGAACCGCGCCTGCGACGCCGGCCTGCTGCTGAGCGTGACGGCCGACCGCGTGATCCGCCTCGTGCCGCCGCTCATCCTGAGCATTGCCGAGGCCGACGAGATCGTCGCCATCCTCGCGCCCCTGGTGAAAACCTTCCTGTCGGAGCCTGCTGCGAAATGACGACCGCCACGACGCCTGCCATCCGCCACTACCTGCAGTTCGCCGACCTCTCGGCCGACGAGTACACCTACCTCTTCGATCGCATGGCGATCATCAAGAAGAAGTTCAAGACCTACGAGAAGCACCAGCCGCTGGTCGACCGCACGCTGGCCATGATCTTCGAGAAGGCCAGCACGCGCACCCGCGTGAGCTTCGAGGCCGGCATGTACCAGCTCGGCGGCAGCGTGGTCCACCTGACCACCGGCGACAGCCAGCTGGGCCGCGCCGAACCCATCGAGGACAGTGCCAAGGTCATCAGCCGCATGGTCGACATCGTGATGATCCGCACCTACGAGCAGACCAAGATCGACACCTTTGCCGAGCACTCGCGCGTGCCCGTCATCAACGGCCTGACGAACGAGTTCCACCCCTGCCAGATCCTCGCGGACATCTTCACCTACATCGAGCACCGCGGCTCGATCCAGGGCAAGACGGTGGCCTGGGTGGGCGACGGCAACAACATGGCCAACACCTGGCTGCAGGCCAGCGAGATCCTCGGCTTCAAGGTGCATGTGAGCACGCCCAGCGGCTACGAGGTGGACCAGTCGGTGGCGGGCCTGCGCTCGGCCGACAGCTACAAGGTCTTCAAGGACCCGATGGAAGCCTGCCGCGGCGCCGACCTGGTCACCACCGACGTCTGGACCAGCATGGGCTACGAAGCCGAGAACGAGGCGCGCCGCAAGGCCTTTGCCGACTGGTGCGTCGATGAAGACATGATGCGCATCGCCCAGCCGGGCGCCCTCTTCATGCACTGCCTGCCCGCACACCGCGGCGAGGAAGTGCAGGCCGAGGTGATCGACGGGCCGCAATCGGTGGTGTGGGACGAGGCCGAGAACCGGCTCCATGCGCAGAAGGCGCTGATGGAGTTCCTGCTGCTGGGCAAGCTCTAAAGTCCTCGAGGCGCAGCCGCATGTCGTCCCATTGCCAGCAATGCGGCGCCTGCTGCGCCAGCTACCGCGTCGACTTCAGCGTGCACGAGCTCGACGACAACGGCGGCAGGGTGCCGTCCGGCCTCGCGGTGGACGTGAACGACGCGCTCTGCCGCATGCGCGGCACCGACCACACGCCCATGCGCTGCGCCGCGCTCACCGGAAAGATCGACCAAGCAGTCTCCTGCGGCATCTACGAATGGCGGCCGAACCCCTGCCACGAACTGCAATCGGGTAGCGACGCCTGCGAGCGGGCACGCGCGCGGCACGGGCTGCCCGCCCTGTCGTCTTCCTGAGTCAATCATCTCGTCACGTTGTGTGTTGGAAATAACCGACACCACGACCCCTCGCCCGGCGCTAACTTCGCACCATGCGTTCTCTGCAACCTCAACTCCGCATCTGGGACATCTCGCCCCCGGTGCATGAGGGCGCGCCGGTGTTCCCCGGCGACACGCCCTACCAGCAGCGCTGGGCCGCGACCATCTCGCCGGATTGCCCGGTCAATGTCAGCGAGATCAAGCTCTCGCCGCACGTCGGCGCGCATGCCGATGCGCCCCTGCACTACGACCCTGAAGGCCAGACCATCGGCCTCGTCGACCTCACACCCTTCCTCGGCCCCTGCCGCGTGATCCATGCGATCGACAAGGGTCCGCTGATCGAGTGGGAACACATCGCCCATGCCGTCGACAGCCAGCTCCCGCCGCGCGTGCTGGTGCGCACCTACACCACCATGCCCGTCGGCCACTGGGACCCGCAGCTCGCGGCCTACGCGCCCGCCACCGTCGAGCGGCTCGCGGCCATGGGCGTGAAGCTCATCGGCATCGACACCGCCAGCATCGACCCGGCCGACAGCAAGACGCTGGAAAGCCACCAACGCATCCGCCGCCTCGACCTGCGCGTGCTCGAGAACCTCGTGCTCGACGACGTGCCCGAAGGCGACTACGAACTCATCGCGCTGCCGCTCAAGCTCATCAGCGCCGATGCCTCCCCTGTTCGCGCGGTCCTGCGCGAACTTCCACCGAAGAAACCATGACGACCCTTGCCGATTGCCGCGCGCTCGACGCGCAAGACCCGCTGCGCCCGTTGCGCGACCAATTCACCCTGCCCGAGGGCGTGATCTACCTCGACGGCAACTCGCTCGGCGTGCTGCCGAAGGCCGCGCCTGCACGCATCGCCGAAGTGGTGGCGAAGGAATGGGGCGAAGGCCTGATCCGCTCGTGGAACACCGCGAGCTGGTTCGACCTGCCGCAGCGCCTGGGAGACAAGGTGGCCCGATTGATCGGCGCGGCGCCCGGCGAAGTGGTGTGCACCGACAGCACCTCGGTCAATCTCTACAAGGTGTTGTTCGCGGCGCTCTCGCAGCAAAAGGACAGCGGCCGAAAGCTGGTGATCAGCGAGCGCAGCAACTTCCCGACCGATCTCTACATCGCCGAGTCGCTGTGCCGCGAACGCGGCTTCACGCTGAAGCTGATCGATGCGAGCGAGCTGCCGGCCGTGCTGACCGACGAAGTGGCCGTGCTGATGCTCACGCACGTCAACTACCGCACCGGCGCCATGCACGACATGAAGGCCATCACCGCCGCCGCGCATGCCGCGGGCGCGCTGGCCGTCTGGGACCTCGCGCACAGCGCGGGCGCCGTGCCGGTCGCGCTCAACGAGAGCAATGCCGACTACGCGATCGGCTGCGGCTACAAGTACCTGAACGGCGGCCCCGGCGCGCCGGCCTTCGCATGGGTGAACACCAGGCACGCGGGCCAGTTCGAGCAACCGCTGTCGGGTTGGTGGGGCCACGCAGCGCCCTTCGAGTTCACGCCGCACTACCGGCCTGCGCCGGGCGTCGGCCGCTACCTTTGCGGCACGCAACCGATCATCGTGCTGGCGGGGCTCGAATGCGGGCTCGACACCGTGCTCGCAGCCGAAGCCTTCAACAAGGATCAAGGCGCGATGGCCGCACTGCGCACGAAGTCGCTCGCGCTCACCGATCTCTTCATCACGCTGGTCGAAGAGCGCTGCACGGGCCAGGGCCTCTCGCTCGTCACGCCACGCGACCACGCGCAACGCGGCTCGCAGGTGTGCCTGAGCCGCGACGAAGGCGCCTACGCCATCGTGCAGGCGCTGATCGCGCGCGGCGTGATCGGCGACTACCGCGCCGGCGATTCGCAGATGCCCGCCATCCTGCGCTTCGGCTTCACGCCGCTGTATCTTGGTTTCGAGGACGTGTGGAACTCGGTCGAACATCTTGTGCAAGTGCTCGAAACAGGCGAGTGGCGACGCGCCGAATTCAATCTCAAGAACGCAGTGACATGAGCACCGAAAAGAGCCCCGAGAAGATCGTCCACGAAGAAAAGGCGCAGCTGGATTTCAGCGCGTCGATGAGCTACGGCGACTATTTGCACCTCGACGAGATCCTCAACGCGCAGCATCCGCTCTCGCCCGCGCACGACGAGATGCTGTTCATCGTGCAGCACCAGACCAGCGAGCTCTGGATGAAGCTCATGCTGCACGAGCTGCGCGCCGCCACCACCTGCATCGCCGACGAGAAGCTGGCCGACGCCTTCAAGATGCTGGCCCGCGTGAGCCGCATCATGGAACAGCTGGTGAGCGCATGGACCGTGCTCTCGACCATGACGCCGCCCGAGTACACGGCGATGCGCCCCTACCTTGCTAACTCCAGCGGTTTCCAGAGCGTACAGTACCGCTGCATCGAGTTCGCGCTCGGCAACAAGAACGCCGCGATGCTCAAGCCGCATGCGCACCGGGCCGATCTGCTCGCGCAGGTCGAGGCGGCTTACCGCGCGCCTTCGCTCTACGACGAGTCGATTCGCCTGCTGGCACGCCATGGACTGACGGTGCCGGCGGATCGACTGGAGCGCGACTGGACGCAGCCCTATGAATCGAGCGACGGCGTTGAGGCGGCGTGGCTCACGGTCTACCGCAACCCGCACGATCACTGGGACCTGTACCAGCTCGGTGAAAAACTCACCGACCTCGAAGATGCCTTCCGCCTCTGGCGCTTCCGCCATGTGACCACGGTCGAGCGTGTGATCGGCTTCAAGCGCGGCACCGGCGGCACGGGCGGCGTGAGCTATCTGCGCAAGATGCTCGATGTCGTGCTGTTCCCTGAGATCTGGAAGCTGCGCACCGATCTCTGACCGGCAAGCCGCGTGCAACAATCGCCGCGGCACCGGCTCTTCAAGACTCGACAAGGCAGGCGATTCGTCGCGTTGCCTTGTACTGCGGGGTACCCCCGCGGTGGATGGATGGCTACCGTTTCGGCGCGAGAGCACCACTGCGCTGTGCGCAGCCATGCTAGCGCTTCACCGGCTGGTTGAAGGGCCGGTTGCCACCTACGTTCCACTTCACCGCCTTCATGACGCGCGAACCGAGCTACAGGGAATGGATTGCACGCAGTCTCGCGCACGCCCTGCTGGCCGACGCGCGGCAGCCCGGCGCCACGACGCCGCGCGCCCTGCGTGCACGGGCTGAAGCGACGCTGGGTGCCAATCCGCCATGGCTGACGCTGCTTGCCGAGGAGCTCGGCAAGCGATCGCTCGCGACATGGGAGCGCACCGATCTCCCCGGGCTGACGAAGACGATCCTCGACATGCCGGCGTTGGAGCTGGCCTTCGAGCAGGATAAATTGCCCCGCGTGCGACGGCTCATCCTGCGGCCAGCCGATATGCTGCCGCGCCCGATGGGCCTCGACGACTTCGCATGGCCCCACCTGCCCACCGTGGCCGAACTCGCGCAGTGGCTCGAAGTCGAGCCCGACCGCCTGACGTGGTTCACCGCTGCATCGCAGGCCTTTCGCGAGCCCGATGGATCGAACCCACGCCCCGCATCGCACTACCGCTACCAGTTGCAGTCCAAGCGCCTCGGTGGCCTGCGGCTGCTCGAAATTCCCAAGGCCGACCTGAAGCGCCTGCAGCGCCGCATCCTCGACGGCCTGCTGCAGCAGGGGCCCGTGCACGAGGCGGCCCATGGCTTCGTGCAGGAACGCTCTGTCGCGAGCCACGGGCGGCACATGTCGGCAAGGAGGTGGTGATCGGCTTCGACCTGCGCGACTTCTTCCCCAGCGTTCGCGCATCGCGCGTGCATGCGCTGTGGCGCACGCTGGGCTATCCCGAAGGCGTGGCGCGTGCGCTCACCGCGCTGTGCACGCACCGCACGTCCGCAGCGGTGATCGAGCGCCTTCGCGACGACGGCGGGCTCGACTGGATGGGCGCCAAGCGCCTGGCCGAACCGCACCTGCCGCAGGGATCGCCCTGCTCTCCCGCGCTGGCGAACCTCTGTGCTTTTCGACTCGACCTGCGGCTCGAAGGATTGGCGTGGGTCTTCGGCGCCATCTACACGCGCTATGCCGACGACCTCGTGTTCTCGGGACCCGCCTCGCTGCGCGGACAGTTCACCGCCCTGCGTGCCTGGATCGACGGCATCGCTGCGGACGAAGGCTTCGCGCTTCATCCGCGCAAGGTGCGCTGCATGCCGCAACACCACCAGCAGCGTGTGACCGGCGTGGTCGTGAACCAGAAGGCGAACACGCCGCGCGTCGACTTCGACCGGCTGAAAGCGGTGCTGCATCAATGCGTGATGCACGGGCCCGCAAGCCAGAACCGCGCGAAGGTGGTCGACTTCCGCGGCCACCTGCTGGGCCGCATTGCATGGATCGGCCAGTTCAGCCCGACCCGCAAGGCCAGGCTGATGCGACTCTTCGATCGGATCGAATAGCAGAGTGCCCCACAGCCGCCAAGCTGAACATTCGATGGTAGTGCTTACTCCGTCCGCGCAAAGCGCTACATTTTTGGCAAACAACGGAGACCACTGCCATGAACAGCATCCAGTTCTCACCCGACGAGATTTCCACCTTGCGCACGCACGGTGTCGTCCTGTTCGCCGACCGTGTGATCTTCGACGCGCAACCACCGATGCCGGCGCAGCAGATCGCGGCCGTGCAGGCCCTCTGCGCGGGGCCGATTCCCGAGACGCTGGTCGCGCTGTGGCGGCAAACGGCGGGCGGCCGCCTCGACTACGACCTGACGCTGCCGATGAACGGCAATGTCGAGGGCATCAGCTGGTCGGAACTGTTCTGGGACGGCAGCGACGGCTACCGCGACCTGCAGGGCTGGATCGAACACGAGCAGGAGCAGGCCAGGGAAGCCGCAGCCGACGGCGGCGCGCCCTGGAGCGGCAAGATCACCCACCTGCCCTTCGGCGGCTTCGAGTACCGCGACCGGGTCTACGCCGTGGTCGATCCGGGTGCGGCGCATGGACAGATCGTCGCGTGGAAGCAGGGGCTGCCGCCGGCCTGGACGCACGCGCTGCACGAAGACGGCCTGAGTACCATCGCGCCCGACCTGCACGGCGCCTTCGCGGCGCTGCATCTCGACGAAGACCCGCTGGCCCCCACGAGCGATTACTTCTCGGGGCAGACCCTGCTCGAGTACCTCGACGACCGCCACCAGGAGCATGGGCTGGACCTCGACCTGATGGACAAGCTGGTCACCTTCTATTGCCGCGCCGTGGTCGACTGGCGCACGCCGCTGGCGGACGGCCTGCTGCGCCATCACCCGGCGCTCGCGCGCGTGGCGTTGCGCCATGCGATCGCGACCGATGATGCGGCGCTGGTGGTCGAACTGGCCGCCTCGGGCGTGAGCTTCGAAGGGCCGCAACAGGGCAGCGCCCTGGCGACCGACGTCGCGGTGGAGCACAGCGCCTTCGCCGCAGCCGCGGTGCTGGTGCGCGCGGGTGCGCCGGTGGCGTTCGATGCCCTGCGCAACGTCGACGGCCAGATCTCGCCCGAACTCACGAGCGCGCTGCTCGCCAATGGCGCGGAGCCCAGCGTGGCGGCCATCGTCAAGTGCGCGGCGTGCGGCGCACCCGCCAGCGCCCACCTGATCGCCGACGCCTGCGCGGAAGCCGGCATCGACGTGCCGCCGGCCTTCGTTGCCGACCGCGATGCCATGCTGCTCGAACTCGAGACCACGCTGGTCAAGGTGCGCGATGGCTCGCTGGGGCATTACCTCGGGCCGGAAGGCCTGGCCGAACGCATCGAGCACCTGCAGACCTTCAGGCTCTGAAGGTCTGCGCGTTCAGCCGCTGCTTAACCGCCGCTCACCCGCTGTACAGCCAGGGCTGATCGAGCAGCCGCGCGCCGAGCGTGCGCATGGCAAGGTCGCGGCCCAGGCGCACGACGCCGGTCGCGTGGAAGATCTCGCCATTGCGCCGCGCGCGCGCCTGCACCCGGGCATTGCGCTGCCAGCGCGCCTCGGCGTAGCGCGCAAAGGCGGCGGGCACATCGGCCGCGCTGCCAGCACCGAGCGCGTCGGCCAGCGCGATGGCGTCCTCGATCGCCATGCCCGCACCCTGCGCGAGGTACGGCACCATCGGGTGCGCCGCATCGCCCACCAGCGCCACGCGCTCATGCGCCATGTCGGCAGCCGACGCCAGCGGCGCACGGTCGCTGAGCGTCCAGGCGCGCCAGCCGGGCATCGCTTCGAGCAAGGCCTGCAGGTCGGCGCTGCTGCGGCCGGTGGCCCGCTGCAGGGCTGCGATGCTGCTGGCCTGGTCCCAGGCGCGCGCATCGCCGGCGGGGGCGGACTCGGCAATCACCACCACGTTGAGCCAGTCGCCACCCCGCACCGGGTAGGCCACCGCGTGAAGACGCGGGCCGAGCCAGACGTCGACCTGCTGGCGGCGCAATGCCGCGGGCAGGTCCGATTGCAAGGCGAGCGCCCGCCAGGCGGTATGACCGGTCACGCGCGGCGGCTCGGCAGCGGAAGCGGTGTCGAGCTGCCGGCGCACCAGGCTCCAGAGGCCGTCGGCACCGACGAGCGCCTCGCCCTCCCAGGCGCGCGCGTCGGTGCTCGACATGCACACCAAGTCGTCGCTGGTCTCGATCTGCTGGATCTGCGCGGCAGTGACCAGCGTGCCGGCGCCGCGCGCGCGCACTGCGTCGAGAAGCAGCGCGTGCAGATCGGCACGGTGAACGCAGAAGTAAGGGGCGCCGTAGCGCTGCTGCATGGCGTCGCCGAGCGGCAGGCGGGCCAGCACGGCATCGTTGTCGGCGCTGTGGACCACCAGCGCATCGGGACGCGCCGCGATCGTCGCCAGGCCCTGGCCCAGGTCGAGCTGCTGAAGGCGCCGCGTGACGTTGGGGCCGAGCTGCACGCCGGCACCGATCTCGCCGAAGACGGCGGCCTGCTCGAAGACGTCGGCCCGGTGTCGGCCCCGCGAAAGCGCCAGCGCCGTGGCCAGCCCCCCGATGCCGCCCCCGGCGACGAGGATGTGCGTGGGCATCGGTCTCAGTGGCTGTTCGAGAGGACCTTGCCGGCTTCCGTGGTGTTGGGGGTCTTGGGCGCGCAGCT
>CAMATD010000006.1 GCA_945860785.1 Variovorax sp. YR752
GACGTGACGCACGAGTGGTTTGTGATTGACGCGACCGACAAGGTCCTCGGACGAGTAGCCAGCGAAGTTGCTCTCCGTTTGCGCGGCAAACACAAGGCCATTTACACGCCTCACGTCGATACCGGTGACTTCATCGTCATCATCAACGCCGCGCAACTGCGCGTCACCGGCGCCAAGTCGATCGACAAGGTGTACTACCGTCACTCGGGCTACCCGGGCGGTATCAGTGCCACCAACTTCCGCGACATGCAATCCAAGTTCCCGGGCCGTGCCCTGGAAAAGGCCGTCAAGGGCATGCTGCCCAAGGGCCCGCTTGGCTACGCGATGATCAAGAAACTCAAGGTGTACGGTGGTGCAGAGCACCCGCATACCGCCCAACAGCCCAAAGTGCTGGAACTGTAAGGAGCCTTGAGAATGATTGGTGAATGGAACAATGGCACCGGCCGTCGCAAATCGAGCGTCGCCCGTGTGTTTCTGAAAAAAGGCACCGGCAAGATCACGGTCAACGGCAAGGACATCCAAGAGTTCTTCGGCCGCGAAACCTCGATCATGCTTGCCAAGCAGCCCCTGGCGCTGACCAACAACCTCGAAGCATTCGATGTCATGGTCAACGTGAACGGTGGCGGCGAATCGGGTCAAGCCGGCGCAACGCGCCACGGCATCACCCGTGCGCTGATCGACTACGACGCAACGCTCAAGCCCGTGCTGAGCCAAGCCGGCTTCGTGACGCGCGATGCGCGTGAAGTCGAACGTAAGAAGGTCGGTCTGCACTCCGCCCGTCGCCGCAAGCAGTTCAGCAAGCGCTGATCCTGTTCCTTGCGAACACAAAAGCCGCCCTCGGGCGGCTTTTTCGTTGCCAGCACTTGGCGAGCGGGGCATCCAACCCCACTTACGTTGGGGTACACGCCACAGTCCGCCTGCCGGAAATGCGGCATTGCAGTAGCATTCGTTCCATTGGCCGCTCGTACGGCCCCCAAGGAGTTATCACCCCATGAGCGCCGTTGCCGAAAACATCCAGACCCAGATGCCCGAGCCGATCGTCTTCACCGACAGCGCGGCTGCCAAGGTTGCCGACCTGATCGCCGAAGAAGGCAATCCCGAACTGAAGCTGCGCGTGTTCGTGCAAGGCGGCGGCTGTTCGGGCTTCCAGTACGGCTTCACCTTCGACGAGATCACCAACGAAGACGACACCACCATGACCAAGAATGGCGTGTCGCTGCTGATCGATGCCATGAGCTACCAGTACTTGGTCGGCGCCGAGATCGACTACAAGGAAGACCTGCAAGGCGCCCAGTTCGTGATCAAGAACCAGAACGCCACCAGCACCTGCGGCTGCGGATCGAGCTTCTCGGCCTGATGCCTGGATGCCGCTGACAAAGCCTCTTCGAGAAAGCCGCCTTCGGGCGGCTTTTTGCTGCCCGTCGTTTATTGCTTCCCATCTCTTCCCATGACGTCCGAGGCCGCTACCGCCGTCGATCCCTCCCGCAAGAGCCTGCTGTGGCTCGTGGCCGTCGGCTTCTTCATGCAGACGCTCGACGCCACCATCATCAACACCGCACTGCCGGCCATGGCCGCGAGCCTGGGCGAGAGCCCGCTGCGCATGCAGTCGGTGGTAGTGGTCTATGCGCTCACCATGGCGATACTGATTCCGGCCTCGGGGTGGATCGCCGATCGCTTCGGCACGCGGCGCATCTTCTTCTCGGCCATCGTGCTGTTTGCTGCCGGCTCCATTTTGTGCGCGCTGTCGCAGGGGCTGGGCCAGCTGGTGGCCGCGCGGGTGGTGCAGGGCATGGGCGGTGCCTTGCTGCTGCCTGTGGGGCGCTTGGCGCTGCTGCGCACGGTGCCACGCGGCGAGTTCCTGCAGGCAATGAGCTTTGTCGCGATCCCGGGGCTCATCGGACCCTTGCTGGGCCCGACGCTGGGCGGCTGGCTGGTGCAGTACGCCTCCTGGCACTGGATCTTCCTGATCAACGTGCCGGTGGGGCTGGCGGGCCTGATGATGCTGCCGATCGCGCTGGCCGGCATGGCCATGAAGCGCTTTGCCACGCCACTGATCACGCGCCACGGCTACCGCAGGGTGCTGGTGGTCAACACCGTGCTGGTGGGACTCACGATGGCCAGTTTCGGCTTGACCGCGCCGGGCCAGCCGATGGTGCTGCATGTGCTGCAGCTGCTGGCCTTTGGCGCGGTCAATTCGCTGCAGTTCACCGCGATGAACACGATCACGCTCAAGGACTTGGACGGCAGCATGGCCAGCAGCGGCAACAGCCTGCTGTCGATGGTGCAGATGCTGGCAATGAGCCTGGGGGTGGCCGCCGCGGGTGCGGTTCTGGCGGGCTACAACGGGATTTTCGGCACCGAAACGGCGGCCCACACGCTGGACGCGTTCCAGGCCACTTTTGCGAGCATGGGGCTGATCACGGTGGCGTCTGCGCTGATCTTCTGGCATTTGCCGGCAGAAGTGCGTGCGGCCCAGCCTGCACAACCGGAGGTTTCCGGCCAGGGTTGATGGGCTGAGGCTACCCTCAGACGGGGTAGATGGCGCCCAGCACCCGCGCCCCGCGGGCGCCGGTCACGTTCGCGAGATTGCCCGCTTCGCGCCGGACGGTGCAGCGGGCGAGCCAGGCAAATGCCGCGGCCTCGACCTGCTGGGGTGGCAGGCCTTGATCGGCCGATGCCGCCACCTGCACGCCGGGAAGCAGTGCGCGCAGGCGTCCGAGCAGGTGGTCGTTCAGCGCGCCACCCCCGCACACGATCAGCAGTTTGCTATCTTTTCCGTAGCTGATGACGTCGGCCGCACAGGCGCCGGCGGTCAATTCGATCAGCGTTGCCTGCACATCGGCCGGCGCCATGGCCGTGGTGCCGAGGTGCGAAGCAAGCCAAGTCGGATTGAACAGGTCGCGACCCGTGCTTTTCGGCGGCGCCTTGGTGAAATACGGATCGGCCTGCAGCTGCGCCAGCAACGCAGGCAGCACCTGCCCGCTGGCCGCCCATTGGCCACCGCGGTCGAAGGACTGGCCCAGGTGGGTCTGGCACCAGTGGTCCATCAGGGCATTGCCGGGCCCGCAATCGAAGCCGCGCACGATGGCGCCGTCGGGCGCGTTGGTGGCCGGCAGCAGGCTCAGGTTGGAGATGCCGCCGATGTTCAGCACGGCGACGGTCTCGTCGGCCCGCGCGAACAAGGCGCGGTGAAACGCCGGCACCAGCGGTGCGCCCTGGCCGCCAGCGGCCAGATCGCGGCTGCGGAAGTCGCCGACCACGTCGATGTGGGTCAGTTCGGCCAGCAGCGAAGGGTTGTTGAGCTGCAGGGTGTAGCCGACCTCGTCGAACTCGAGCGGCCGGTGGCGCACAGTCTGTCCGTGCGCGCCGATGGCAACGACCGCTCCGGCGGCTGTGCCGCTGTCCGCCAGCAGTTGGTGGACCACGCCGGCATAGGCCCTAGCGAGCCCGTTGCCGGCCAGTGCCGCGCGATGGAGTTCGTTGTCACCCGGCGTGTTGAGCGCCAGGAGCTCCGCGCGCACGGACACGGGAAACTCGGCGGTGGCGTCGGCCTGCACCGCGATGCGGCCGTCGGAAAAGTCGGCGAGCACACCGTCGACGCCGTCGAGCGATGTGCCTGACATCAGGCCGATGAAAAGCTCGGCAGCCATCTCTGGATCGGGGTCGAGAGAAGGCTGCTGTGCCGCGTGCTCAGTCCGCGCTGGCCTGGATGACGGAGAAGGCCGCCGCCAGCTCGGTGCGGGCGCCGATGGCGATCCGCTCGAAGGCCGGGCGCAGGGCCGCGGTGATCGGGGAGCCGCCTTCTTGTGCGATGGCGCTCGGGTCTTGATAGACGCCGCCCACGCGGAATGCGAAATGCAGGTGCGGTCCGGTGGCCCAGCCCGTGGAGCCCACGGCGCCGACCGTCTGGCCCTGGCTCACGCTGTCGCCAGCCTTGACGTCGATGCGGCTCAGGTGAGCGTAGGCCGTCTGCTGGTTGTTGCGGTGATTGATGATGACGATGTTGCCGTAGCCGTTCTGCGTGCCCGCGAAATCGACCGTGCCGTCACCGACCGTGCGCACCGCGGTGCCCGTGGGTGCTGCGTAGTCGATGCCGTTGTGCTGGCGCCAGCTGTTCAGGATCGGATGCATGCGCATCGCGAAACCGCTCGACACGCGCGAGAACTCGACCGGCGTGGCCAAGTAGGCCTTGCGCAGGCTGTCGCCGTTCGGGCGGTAGTAGCTGCCCTTCTGGCCCGCGCCCGGGGGCTGGAACCAGACGGCCTGGTGGATCTTGCCGTTGTTCTCGAACTCGGCCGAGAGCACGCGGCCGCTGCGCAGCGCTTGGCCGTCGGCTTCGAAGGTCTCGTAGACCACGGCGAAGCGGTCGCCCTTGCGCAGGGCCCGCACGTCGACGTCGCCTGCAAAGATGTCGGCCAGCTGGCTCGCCACCGCATCGGGAATGCGCGAGTCGTCGGTCGCGGCGAACAGCGAGGTGCGGATGGTGCCGCTCGCGAGGCGGGTGCCCGGCGTCAGCGTGTCGCGCTCGGTGAGGGCGACGAAGCCGACCGGCGTGCGCTCGATGACGAAGCGCTTGAAGCCGCCGTCGCCGTCGGGAATCCAGCGGGCGCTGAGCTTCTTGAGCTGGTTTTCCTGCGTGGCTTCGGCCGTGATGGTGCGGCCGGCGCGGGCGAACAGCGCATTGCGGGCTTCGCCGCTGCTGCGCACGAAGGCGGTGGCGCTGGGGTCGGAAATGCCCAGGCGCTTCAGCAGGGCCTCGGCCGTGTCGCTCGAACGCGTGATGTCGGTGCGAAACAGCGTGAAGCTGAAGTTTTCGAGCGACGTGGTCTGGTCTGCGAAAGACAGCGGGGCTGTCGCTTCGAGGATCTGGTGGACCGGGAGGTCGGACGCGTCAGGACCCAGCGAGGCCACCGCGAGGGTGCCGGCGCTCAGCAAGGCCGCCGCGATGACCGCGGTGATCTGCTTGGGGTAGGTCCGGAACGTATAGGCCACGCGAGAAGCAAGAAGCTCCTCGGCGGCAAGAATGCCGTTGATCAAATTTTGAATTCCAGCTCAGGTTCTGCAAATCCGTGCTGCAAGGCCCAGTACGTTCAGGGCGGCAGGAGACGATGCGGAAAAAACGCCGCTTAGAATTCGGCGCTTGAAAAGTCGGGCTGAGTATAGCTTCGGCAACCCAAAAGTCAGCTAAAAAAGCCCATGAACGCCGAATCTGTTACATCCATGAGCCTCTCAAATAGTGTAGGACGTGCGCTCGAAATATCCCTCCGCGGCGCTGACGAGCTGCTGCCGCAGGACGAGTGGGTGCGCAAGCTCCAGCGCTCCGAGGCCACCGGCACGCCGCTGCGCATCAAGCTGGGGCTCGATCCGACCGCCCCCGATATCCACATCGGCCACACGGTGGTGCTCAACAAGATGCGCCAGCTCCAAGACCTGGGGCACCGGGTCATTTTCCTGATCGGCGACTTCACCAGCACGATCGGCGACCCCTCCGGGCGCAACAACACCCGCCCGCCGCTCACCCGGGAGCAGATCGAGGCCAACGCCCAGACTTACTACAAGCAGGCCAGCCTGGTGCTGGACCCCGAAAAGACCGAAATTCGCTACAACTCCGAGTGGAGCGACCCGCTGGGCGCGCGCGGCATGATCCAACTGGCCGCCAAGTACACGGTGGCCCGGATGATGGAGCGCGACGACTTCAACAAGCGCTTCAAGGCCGGCCAGTCGATCTCGGTGCACGAGTTCCTCTACCCGCTGATGCAGGGCTATGACTCGGTGGCGCTCAAGAGCGACCTCGAACTGGGCGGCACCGACCAGAAGTTCAACCTGCTCGTCGGCCGGCATCTCCAGCAGGAATACGGCCAGGAACCGCAGTGCATACTCACTATGCCACTGCTGGAAGGGCTCGATGGCGTCGAAAAGATGTCCAAGAGCAAGAACAACTACATCGGCATCAGCGAAGACGCCACCACCATGTTCGCCAAGGTGCTGTCGATTTCCGACACGCTGATGTGGCGCTGGTACACGCTGCTGAGCTTCCAGTCGCTGGCGCAGATCGAGGCGCTCAAGGCGGAGATTGCGGGTGGCCGCAACCCGAAGGACGCGAAGGTTGCGCTGGCCAAGGAAATCACCACGCGCTTCCACAGCGCGGCCGCCGCCGAGACCGCCGAGCAGGATTTCATCAACCGCAGCAAGGGCGGCGTGCCGGACGAGATTTCCGAGGTGTCGCTGGCCGGCGCTCCGTTGGGCATTGCCCAACTGCTCAAGCAGGCGAATCTGGCGTCTTCAGCCTCGGAGGGCAGCCGTCTGATCGATGGCGGCGGCGTGCGGGTCGACTCGGTCGTGATCAGCGACAAGGCGCTGAAACTGCCCGCGGGAACCTACGTTGTGCAGGTGGGCCGGCGCAAGTTCGCGCGCGTGACCCTGAGCTGATGGATCAGCGAACTTCGATGGTGACGCGCCGGTTGAGCGGCTCGTCCACCTCGTCGGCGGTCGGTACGGCCAGGTCGCGCTCGCCGCGGCCCACGGCCTCGATGCGGTTGACCGGGAACTGGCGTTCCACGAACAGCTGAACCACCTCCTGCGCCCGGCGGCGCGACAGCAGGTCGTTCTGTTCGCCGCTGCCCTTGGTGTCGGTATGGCCCGTCACCACGATGTCGCCGCCGTTGCGTGCCAGCGCCGCGGTCAGTGCCTCGGTCATGATCTGCTGCGAAGCCGGGGTCAGCGTGGTGCCGCCGACCTCGAAGAACACCGTGTAGCGCTGCGGCAGAGGCGGGCGCATGTCGAACAGCGGCTTGTTTTCCGCCTGGACCTTGGCCACATCGACCTGGTCGACCACCGGAGCGCTGCGGGCGCCCACCGCGGCCGTGGCGCGCTGGTAGGGCTTGGAGAGGATTTCTTCGCCATCCTTGGCGCGCACCACGACGGCGGAAGGCGTGCCGTCGGCCTGCGGCAGCAGCACCACGCGCGTGCCAAGTGTCGAGCAGGCCGCAAGCAAGACGGTGATCAGTGCGACGGCAAGGAGCAGTGGGCGGCGCGACTTCATCGTCATGGCGTGCCGTCGGCTTGCACGATGAAGTCGGTGCCACGGATGCCGATGGTGGCCGTTTGCGTCTCGACCCGGATCGCGTCGGGATTCGTCTTGCCGATCAGGCCGGTGATCATGCGCATCGAGCCGCGCAGCAGCGACACCAGCAGGCTGCCGTCGCGCGTGGTGCCATCGAAATGGAATTCCTTCAGGTCCATCCGCGACGAAGGGCCGACCACCAGGGTCGTGTCGTCGCGCAGCACCACGGCGGCCGAAGAATCGGGGCCCGTCACGAGGCGGTCCACGGGGCCCAGTGCATCGCCTGCGCTTGCGGAACGTGCAGTGCCGGCCGCGCTGAGCAGTTGCACATTGCCGCGCACCGACTTCACGAAGCCCGCCTGGGGTTCAGCGACTGCAGCAGCCGGCGGCGTGGGAGCCGCTGGCGCCGTGGGGGCTTGCGCCGGTGTCTGTGCCTGGGTCACCGCAGTGGCGCCCAACAGGGTGAGGCCACCCAAGAAGATCAAGAATTTTTTCATCATCCGACTCTCTGCGAATGGAATGTTTCGCAATAGTCACAAATATTAAGCCGAAGGCTTTACATCTGGACACTAGCGTGATAATTCAGCGCCATCTTGCGGCCTTTTGCCGCTTTTAGCGTCGTCTTTTGTCGATAAGCCGTCCCGATTGCCCATGACGCTCACTCCCAAAACACTGCTCCGCGTCTCGGTCGCCGTCGCACTCGTCACCATCGTGCTCAAGGGGCTGGCCGGCTACATGACGAATTCGATGGGCCTGATCTCCGATGCGATGGAGTCGTTCGTCAATCTTGCCAGTGCCATGTTCGCCTTGGCAATGGTGACCATCGCCGAGCGGCCCGCCGACGACGACCATCCCTACGGCCACCACAAGGCCGAGTACTTTTCCTCGGGCTTCGAGGGCATCCTGATCGTCGGCGCCGCGATCGCGATTCTCTGGGTGTCCGTGCAGCGGCTGCGGGCGCCCCAGCCGCTCGAGCAGCTGGGCTGGGGCCTCGCGCTGTCGGTGGTCAGCTCGGGCTTCAACGCGGCGCTGGCCATCGTGCTGTTCCGCGCGGCGCGCGCGCACCGCTCGATTGCGCTGGAGGCCGACGGCCGCCACCTGATGACCGACGTGTGGACCTCGGCCGCGGTGGTGATCGGCATCATCGGCGTGCACTTCAGCGGCTGGCTCTGGCTCGATCCGCTGCTGGCCATCGGCGTGGCGCTCAACATCGTGCGCGAAGGCTGCAAGCTGGTGTGGCGCTCGTCGCAGGGCCTGATGGACGAAGCCCTCGACGCCGAGACGCTCGCGACCGTGCGCGCCACGCTCGACGACTTCGCGGCGCGCCAGCCCGAAGGCAACCGGCTGCGCTTCGACGACATGGTGACGCGCGGCGCCGGCCAGCGCCGCTTCGCCGACCTGCACATGCACGTGCCCGGCGACTGGACCCTGCAACGCGCCGCCGGCATGCGCGACGAACTGGAGCAGGCCCTCATGGACGCCGTGCCCGGCTTGCGCGTCACCATCCAGCTGCTGCCGCTCACCATGGAAGCGCGCGCCACCCAGATCGTGGAACCCCAACATCCATGAAAGCCATCCTCCAGCGCGTCGCGAATGCGCGCGTCGACATTGCCGGCGAGACCGTTGGCGCCATCGATGCCGGTCTTCTGATTCTTCTGTGCGCGGAGCGCGGCGACACCGATGCGTTGGCCGACCGCATGCTCGCCAAGATCCTCAAGCTGCGCATTTTTTCGGACGAAGCCGGCAAGATGAACCGCAGCGTGCAGGACATCGGCGGCGGGCTGCTGGTCGTGAGCCAGTTCACGCTGGCGGCCGACGTGAGCGGCGGCAACCGCCCCAGTTTCACGCAGGCCGCGCCGCCCGACGAGGGCCGGCGGCTCTACGAATACTTCGTGGCCCAGGCGCGCACTGCGCATCCGGTGGTGGCGACCGGCGAGTTCGGCGCCGACATGCAGGTGCACCTTCTCAACGACGGGCCGGTCACGATTCCACTGCAGATGACGGCGTAGCCAGCTACTTGCCGTAGGGATTGCGGATGCCCAGCTCCGCAAGAATCTCGATCTCGTAAGCCTCCATCTCGTCAGCGTCGGCTTCGCTCGTCTCGTGGTCCCAGCCCTGTGCATGCAGCGTGCCGTGCACCAGCAGGTGGGCATAGTGCGCGGCCAGGGTCTTGCGCTGCTCCTTCGCCTCGCGCGCGACCACCGGTGCACACAGCACCAGGTCGGCCATCACCAGCGGGCTCTGCGCATAGTCGAAGGTCAGCACGTTGGTCGCGTAGTCCTTGCCGCGGAATTCGCGGTTCAGGCGCTGGCCCTCGTCGGCATCGACGATGCGCACCGTGATCTCGCCATCGATGTCGAGCGCATGGCGGATCCAGCGCGTCACGCCGTGGCGCGGCAGCGCGGTGCGGTGCCGTTCGACACCCTTGAAGCGCGCGAACTGAAGCGACAGCGAAAGTGCAGGCAGCGCCATCTCAATGCGCGCCGGCGCGCTTGCGTTGGCCGTCGTAGGCGTCGACGATCTTCGCCACCAGCGGATGCCGCACCACGTCGGCACTCGTGAAGTGCGTGATCGCGATGCCGCTCACGCGCCTGAGCACGCGCTCGGCGTCGATCAGGCCGCTCAACTGCTGCTTGGGCAGGTCGATCTGGCTCACGTCGCCCGTCACCACCGCCTTCGCGCCGAAGCCGATGCGCGTGAGGAACATCTTCATCTGCTCGACCGAGGTGTTCTGCGCCTCGTCGAGGATGACGAAGGCGTTGTTCAGTGTGCGCCCGCGCATGAAAGCCAGCGGCGCGATTTCGAGTGCGTTGCGTTCGAAGGCCTTCTGCACCTTCTCGTAGCCCATCAGGTCGTAGAGCGCGTCGTACAGCGGGCGCAGGTACGGGTCGACCTTCTGCGTGAGGTCGCCCGGCAGAAAGCCGAGCCGTTCGCCGGCTTCGACGGCCGGTCGCGTGAGCACGATGCGTTGCACGGTTGCGCGCTCCAGCGCATCGACCGCGCAGGCCACTGCAAGATAGGTCTTGCCGGTGCCGGCCGGGCCGATACCGAAGGTGATGTCGTGCTTGGCGATGTTCTCGAGGTACAGCGCCTGCGTCGGCGTGCGTGCGCGCAGGTCGGCGCGGCGGGTGACGAGCATCGCCGCGTCCTCGTCGCTCATCGAGCCGTCGCCCGCGAGCGTGAGCTGCACCACGGCCGGGTCGATCGTGCGCTGCGCAATTTCATAGAGCGCCTGCAGCACGTCCATCGCGCGCTGCGCGGAGGCCTTGGGACCATCGACCTTGAACTGTTCGTGGCGGTGCGCGATCTTCACGCCCAGAGCTTCCTCGATGCGGCGCAGGTGGGCGTCGAGCGGTCCGCACAGATGGCCAAGGCGCGAATTGTTGGGGGGAGCAAAGGTGTGTCGCAGAATCACGCCGGACATTTCAAGGAAAAAGGGCACCCATGATAGGCAAACTCACCGGCATCCTGGCCGAACGCAACCCGCCACAGGTGGTGGTGGACTGCAACGGCGTCGGTTACGAGGTCGATGTGCCGATGAGCACGTTCTACAACCTGCCCGGCACCGGAGAGCGCGTTTCGCTGCTCACGCACTTCGTCGTGCGCGAGGACGCGCAGATTCTCTACGGTTTCGGCACGGCAGAAGAGCGTGCGGCTTTTCGCCAGCTCATCAAGATCACCGGCGTGGGCCCGCGCACCGCGCTCGGGGTGCTCTCGGGCATGAGCGTGGGCGAGCTGTCGCAGGCGATCACGACGCAGGAACTCGGCCGGCTCGTGAAGATCCCGGGCATCGGCAAGAAGACCGCCGAGCGGCTGCTGCTCGAACTCAAGGGCAAGCTGGGCGCCGACATCGGCATGCCGACCCATGCGGCCTCCGATGCGCAGGCCGACATCCTGCAGGCGCTGATCGCGCTGGGCTACAGCGACAAGGAGGCCGCATTGGCGCTCAAGGCGCTGCCGAAGGAAGCGACGGTGAGCGAAGGCATCAAGCTGGCGCTGAAGGCGCTGGCGAAGTAATCAGGGATAGATCTTCTCGCCCTTCGCGAGCATCTCCACGAACTGCGCGATGCGGCGCGCCCGCGTCTCGGGCTTCTTCGCGCCCTGCGTCCTGAAAAGGATGGCGAAGCAGTTGCGCGAATCCAGCGTCGCGAAGAACGCGGTGGCTTTGCGGTTTGCATCGAGCGCAGCCTGCAGGTCGGGCGGTACGGTGGCCACGCTCTGGGCGTCGTAGGCCGCATCCCAGCGGCCGTCGGCACGGGCGCGTTCGATCTCGGCCAGGCCGGCCGGCTGCATGCGGCCGTCGTCGATCAGCTTCAACACCTTGTCGCGGTTGATCTTCGACCAGGTGCTGCGCGCGGTGCGCGGGGTGAAGCGCTGCAGGAAATGCTGATCACCGTCGCCCTTGCGCTGGCCGTCGATCCAGCCGTAGCAGAGTGCGACTTCCAGCGCCTCGGGGTGGTCGATGGAGGCGATGCCGCTGGCCTTCTTCGCCATACGAATCCACACGCCGGCCGCCGTGGCATGGTGGCGCTTGAGCCAGCGTTCCCATGCGGCGACGGTGGTGCATTCGACCGGCGTGTCGTGCGCAACGCGCTCGACGGCCGCCGGTTTCTTCGCGCGCGGGCTGGCCGTGCTCACGGCACCCACCAGTAACGCAGCGCATGAAAGTAGATCGGCGCCGCGAAGATCACCGAGTCCAGCCGGTCGAGCATGCCGCCATGGCCCTCTATCATCGAGCCCCAGTCCTTCACGCCGCGGTCGCGCTTGATGGCCGACATCACGAGGCCGCCGAAGAAGCCCATGAAGCAGATCATGAAGGCCATCAACGCGGCTTGCCAGGGGTTGAACGGCGTGGCCCAGTAGAGTGCCGCGACCAGCGCCGTGGCGCTCGCCACGCCGCCGACGAGGCCTTCCCAGGTCTTGGAGGGCGAGAGTTCGGGCGCCACCTTGCGCTTGCCGAACAGCTTGCCCCACACGTACTGCAGCACGTCGCTGCCCTGCACCACGATCACGAGGAACGCGATCAAGAGCAGGTTGCGGCCCTCGAAGCCGGGAATCTGCAGCGTGAGCAGCGCGGGCACGTGGCTGATGCAGAACACGCACACCATCAACCCCCACTGGATCTTCGAGGTGCGTTCCAGAAAGCGCTGCGTGTCGCCGCCCACCGCCGCAAGGATCGGCAGGATCAGGAAGGCATACACCGGGATGAAGATCGAATAGAGCCCGTACCAGTCGATCCAGATCAGGAAGTACTGCCCCGGCAGCGCGACGAAAAAGGCGAGCGCAATCGCCGCATGGTCGCCGCGCCGCGTGTAGGCCAGGCTGATGAACTCGCGCAGCGCATAGAACGAGATCAGGTAGAACAGCACGATCACGCCGCCCTTGCCGAACGCAAAGGCCAGGCCGATCACCGCCACCATCACCCACCACGCGTTGACGCGCGAGTTGAGGTTGTCGATCACCGAATGCGGCTGGCCGTGCGCCACGCGCCACTTGAGCAGCGCGCCGATGGCCGAGGCCAGGAGCAGCACGCCGAAGACGCCGCCGAAGAGCTTGAACGTGGTCCACGCGAAGGGAGATAGTTCGATCATGCTGCCGTTCCTCCGTTCTGCTCGACGCGGTCGTATTCGGGGCGAAGATCGAGCATGGCGGTTCGCGCGCGGGCGATGAAGGCGTTCTTGTCTTCACCTTCCTCCAGCTTGATCGGCGCACCGTAGCGCACCGTGCAGGCCAGCGGAATCGGCACCAGCGTGCCCTTGGGCAGCACGCGCTTCAGGTTCTCGATCCACACAGGCACCAGCCGCACGTTGGGGCAGGCGCGCGCCAGGTGGAAGAGGCCGCTCTTGAGCGGCAGCAGGATCTCGTCGCCCGTATTACGCGTGCCCTCGGGAAACATGATCAGCGAGTCGCCGCCTTCGAGCGCTTCCTTCATCTGCTCGACCGGGTTCTCGCCCTGGCCGGAGCCGTCGCGCCGGATCATCAGCGCGTTGAACACGTCGGCACCGATGAAGTGGCGCATCTTCGAGGCGTTCCAGTAGTCCTGCCCCGCCACCGGCCGCGTGAGCGCGCGCAGGTCGGGCGGCAGCGTGGCCCAGAGCAGCACGAAGTCGCCGTGGCTCGTGTGGGTGGCGAAGTACAGCGTCTGCTCGGCCTTGGGCGTGGTGCCGCTCCAGATGGCGCGCACGCCGGTCAGGAGCCCGGTCGCGCCGATGATCAGCTTGCCCGCGACGACGGCGAGTGCGCGGCGCAGCACCGTGCTTTCGGACCGGCTGTCTTTCTTGTTGTTGTCTTCGTCGGTCAAGAGAGGTCCTGTGTCATCAAGGCAAGGAGGAACATGGCGCTCTGGCAGGCGACCACGATGGCGTGGCGCTGCATCAGCTGGCGGGTGCCCTGTACGCGGTTGTCGAGCGATCGCGTGGTTTGTTGCGCTGGCTGCGTCTCGCGCACGCCGAGCGACGAGAGCGCATGGTCGAGCGCATCCAGCGATGCGACGGTGTTGCGTGCCAGGCCATCGAACAGCGCCTCGTCGAAGCGCAGCCGGAAAGCGAAGTAGCGCTCGAGCACGCCGAGGATCACGACCGCGCCGAAGCCCATGGCGGCCGTGGTCGAGAGCGAGCGCAGGGTCAGTGCGAGCACCAGCGCCGAGATGCATGTCAGCGCGAAGCCCCAGATCGCCAGCACCATGAAGGCGCGCAGCAGGCCGGCCAGTGCTGCGCAGGTGGCACGTTCGTTGTCAGTCATGGGGCGGTACCTCCGGTACGGCGTTCAGGGGCGCCAGCGAAACCATCCATGCACGGCGCAGCACGATCTGCGGCCGCGCGCGACGCACCGTGTCCTCGGCCTGCGCCAGGCCGCCCGCCGAACCGTAGCGGCCCAGCCATGCGATCACCGCCGCAGCGCTGCGCGAAAAGCCGAGCGCACAGCAGACCCACACCGGCGCGCCATCGGCGTTGCGGCGCTGGCCTTCGATCACCACGGCCGCCCGTTGCAGCCGCACGGTCGGCGGCACCACGAGGTCGAGCAATGGCACGCAGCGCGCACCTGGCACGCCGGTGGGTGTCTGCAGCTCGGCACACAGGCTCACGATCCGGGGCTGGCCGGCGGCGAGCCATTCGGCGTGCGTCGGCCGTCGACCGAGCCACAGGCCGGGCACCACCTCGACCGAGGCCGGCAACGCGCGCGTCCAGAGCCAGGCATTGATCGCCGCGCCCAGGCGGTAAGGCGCGAACAGCCAGCGCGCCGCCCAGCCCATGCGCCCCTGTCCGTTCATCTGGAAGCCGCGCGCACCGAAGCCGATGTAGTTGAGCGCCACGAACACCAGCGATGCAGCCGGCCATGCCAGCCACAGCGCTGCGCCGCCTCCATACAGCGCAACGGCAAGAAACAGCACCGCGCCGACGGCATAGAAGCCCGCGAGCTTCCAGCGTTGCGGGTCGCGCGCAACCTGCCAGGCGCGCGGCAGTGACACCACGCGTTCCAGCGGCCAGAGCCACACGCACACCACGCCGAGCAGTGCGCCGGTCGGAATGTCGATGAAGTGGTGTTGCCAGGTCGTGAGCACCGAGGCGCAGATCGCGAACGCCCACACGTGCAGCACCAGCCGCGCCCAGCGCGCATGCACAAACTGCCGGTACCAGTCCCACAGGATCACCGCCAGCGCGATGTGCAGCGAGGGCGCCTGGTTGAACGGCTGGTCGAAGCCCCGCAGCGCGTTGAACAGAAAGGCCGGCGCGCCATCGACCGGCGGCTGGCCGAAGCTGAAGTGCAGCGGCCAGAGGATGAAGCAGGTACAGGCGATCAGCGTCGCGGTGACGAGCCGTGCCGCATGGCGGTCCATCGTGTGCCTGCTGCGCGCGAGGAACAGCGACAGCGCGTAGAACACGTTGATCGTCCAGTACGGAAAGATCGTCCACGGCCAGAACGGTATTTGCCGCTCCCAGTCGAAGGCCATCGAGGGCACGTTCGCGCGCGTGGTGGCCCACCAGTTGGCGAAGCCGTAGGTCGCATAGAACAGCGGCCCCAAAAACACGAGCCACGCGGCTGCGCGCTTCCAGGGTCGTTGCGCGAGCCAGGCTTTCATCTTCCGGTGCGCACCGCCAGCGAAACCGTGAAGATGCCCCACTCGTCGACCCGCTGGTCGATCTTGCGGAAGCCCGCTTCTTCCACCAGCTGGTCCATCTCGACCTGCGTGCGGCGGCGCATCACCCAGGCCTCGCCCTGGCGGTGGCTGGTGAGCGCGCGCGCAATCATCTCGAGCTGCGGATGCCAGGGCTGGCCGGTGTAGACGAGGTAGCCGCGGTCTTCCACCGCATCGCCCACGCCCGCGAGCGAGCGCTGCACCATCTCGTTGTCGGGGAAGAGCTCGTAGAGGCCCGACACCACGGCCAGCGTGGGCCGCGGCGTCACGCTGGCAAGGCTGATGCGGTCGAAGGCGTCGGCCTGCACGAACTGCGCGACGTCCTGCAGACCCTTTTCGGTGATCAGCGCGCGGCCGTCGCGCACGTTGATGTCGCTGTAGTCGCGCAGCAGGATCGAGGCGGCCTTGACGGGGCTTGCAAGCACAGCAAGCACAGCGTCGAGCACGTAGCGGCCATGGCCGGCCGCGATGTCCATCACCCGCACCTCGCGGTGCATCTCGGCCAGCCGCTCCATCGCGATGCGCAACAGCTCTTCGACGTGGATCTTGCGCTGCCGGATGCCGCGCCAGCCGATCGAGTTCAGGTAGGTGTTGTCGATGGACCGGCCCAGCGGGCCCTTGCCTTCCGGGTGGTTGCGGTAGACATAGTCGAGCGTGCTGCCCGAGTCGAAGCCGGTCGCGTGGCCGAGCGCGATGCCGCTCGACAGCGTGCCGCCGACGCGCAAGCCCCCGCGCGTCATGGCCCAGTAGGCGCCGCGCGCCGACAGGGGTGAGAGCGGTTCGGCCAAGGCGCGCGATTCGTCGGCGGTGTCGCCGCTCAGGTGCGCCGCGCGGCGGTCGACCGGCACGGCCGGCTCGTCGAAGCGCTGCAGGATGAATTCGCGGATCGACTGCACGGCAGGCGCCCGGTCTTTCTCGCCCAGCGTGTCGTGGAAGAAGCCCGGCAGCTCCGTCTTGGTCTTGACCGCGCTGCCCAGCCGCTCGAAGAAGTCATGCTGCGGCTTGTGGTGCACCACCCAGTCGGCGCCCGAGATCAAGAGCTGCACCGGCAGCGTGATCGCATTAGCATCGGCCACCACCCGGTCGGCCGCTTCGTAGAGCCCCAGCAGGATGTTGACCGCGATGGGCCGCGAGATCAGCGGATCGCTCTCGTAGCTCGCGATGCGTTCCGGGTCGTGCGTGAGGAACTTCGCCTTCACGTAGCTGTTGACGAAGAACAGGCCGCGCAGCTTGTGCATCAGCCCCAGCCCGGCGCGCGCGAAGGGCACGTAGAGCTTGACCTTGAAGGCCGGCGAGGCCAGCGTGAGCCCGCGCACCTTGGGGGCGTAGTCGTGCGCCCAGGTCGAGATCAGCACTGCGCCCACGCTCTGGGCGACGACGTGGATGTCCTGTTCGGCCACGCCGTGCGCGGTGCCGATGTGGTGGACGAAGGTCTGCACGTCGCGCACCGAAGTGCCGAAGCTCGGGCTGTAGCCGCGCTGCCCCGGCGAGCGGCCATGGCCGCGCGCGTCCCAGGCGAAGAAGTCGAAATCGGGCAGATTCAGCTCGTCGACCAGGTGCGCCATGCGCGCGCCGTGCTCATGGCCGCGGTGGAACAGCACGATGGCGCCGCGGCGCGTGGCGCCGGTGGCGGGCCAGTGGCGGTAGAAAAGCGATTCGCCGTCGTGCGTCTGGAAGTGAAGCTCTTCGGCAATGCGTGGGGTGGTGTCGGTCATTGAATCCCTGTGAATCTTGTCTTGGTATGTGTTCAGTGGCTGCCTGCGGCATCGGACTCGGCCAATGCGCGGCGAATGCGATTGACGATGGTCCAGGCCACGAGCGCCGCAAGCAGCGGCATCAGCCAGGCCGTCCAGCCCGGCAGCGGCCAGCCCAGCGCCACATAGAGCCCGAGCGCGCCGAACACGAAGGCCCGGTCGCTCTTGCCCAGCGGCCCGTCATAGCGGCGCGAGGCGCCCACCGTGGGGCCCAGCGCGCCGGCGAACTCGCTCAGCCCGGCCAGCACGATCACCGTGCCGACCCAGAACGGGCTGAAGGGCTGCACCAGCGCAAAGGGCAGGTAGAGCGCGGCGTCGGAGACCACGTCGGTCAGTTCGTTGAGAAAGGCGCCCAGCCTGCTCTGCTGGTTGTGCTCGCGCGCCAGCATGCCGTCGATGGCGTTGAAGGCCATGCGCAGGAACATCCACGCGGGGATGAGCCCGAAGGCGGCGAGCGAGGGCGCCGCGAAGAAAAGCCAGAGCCCGAGGGCGACCGAAACGACGCACGCCGCCAGCGTGACCTGGTTGGCCGTGACGCCCATCGCATGCAGGCGGACCACCAGCGGTCGCAGCAAGGCTTGGAAACGGGGCTTCAGTTCGTAGATCGACACGTGCTGGCTTCCCCTCGTTTGTTATATGGCCGAAGCATTCTGCCAGTGTGGCAGGCACTAAACTCAAGCCGAAACCCCCTCCCATGACCATCCAGACAGACGACTTCGCCCCCGCGCCCCCACGCGTGGTGTCCGCCGCCCCCGCTTCGCCCAATGAAGAGGCGATAGAGCGGGCGCTGCGCCCCAAGCTGCTCGACGAATACGTCGGCCAGGCCAAGGTGCGCGAGCAGCTCGAAATCTTCATCGGTGCGGCGCGCAAGCGCAAGGAGGCGCTCGACCACGTGCTGCTGTTCGGCCCGCCGGGCTTGGGCAAGACCACGCTGTCGCACATCATCGCGGCCGAGCTGGGCGTCAACCTGCGCCAGACCTCCGGCCCGGTGCTCGAAAAGCCCAAGGACCTGGCGGCGCTGCTGACCAACCTCGAGCCCAACGACGTGCTCTTCATCGACGAGATCCACCGCCTGAGCCCGGTCGTCGAGGAAATCCTCTACCCCGCGCTGGAGGACTACCAGATCGACATCATGATCGGCGAAGGCCCCGCGGCGCGCAGCATCAAGCTCGACCTGCAGCCCTTCACCCTGGTGGGCGCCACCACCCGCGCCGGCATGCTGACCAACCCGCTGCGCGACCGCTTCGGCATCGTCGCGCGGCTGGAGTTCTACACGCCCGAAGAGCTCGCGCTGATCGTGCGGCGCAGCGCCCGCCTGCTCAAGGTGGAAACCGACGAAACCGGCGGCTTTGAAATCGCCCGCCGTTCGCGCGGCACGCCCCGTATTGCCAACCGCCTGCTGCGCCGCGTGCGCGACTATGCGGAAGTGAAGGGCGACGGCCGCATCACCGAGGAGATCGCCCACAAGGCGCTCGCCATGCTCGACGTCGATCCGCAGGGCTTCGACCTGATGGACCGCAAGCTGCTCGAGGCCGTGATCCACCGTTTCGATGGTGGGCCGGTGGGCCTGGACAACGTCGCGGCCAGCATCGGCGAGGAGCGCGACACCATCGAGGACGTGATCGAGCCCTACCTGATCCAGCAGGGCTACCTGCAGCGTACGCCGCGCGGGCGCATCGCCACGCTGGCCGCCTACCGCCACCTGGGCGTGACGCCGCCCTCGAGCCGTTCGGACGGACAGGACCTTTTCGGAGTTTGACGAGCCCATGCACACCCATGACCTGAGCGCCTGGCAGCACGACCACCACTTCGGCGCCGGCAATGCCTCCGCCGAGCGCAGCACGCGCCTCGTGATGTGGATCACCGCCGCGATGATGGTGATCGAGATCGGCACGGGCTGGTGGTTCAACTCGATGGCGCTGCTGGCCGACGGCTGGCACATGAGTTCGCACGCGCTGGCCATCGGCCTGAGCGCCTTTGCCTATGCGGCCGCGCGGCGCTATGCGCGCGATCCGCGCTTTGCCTTCGGCACCTGGAAGATCGAGGTGCTCGGCGGCTTTGCGAGCGCGCTGGTGCTGCTCGGCATCGCGGCGCTGATGGTGGTGGGCTCGCTCGAGCGGCTGTGGTCGCCTTCCGCGATTCACTACCCCGAGGCGGTTGCCGTTGCCGTGCTGGGGCTCGTGGTCAACCTGGTCTGCGCGCGGCTGCTGGGCGGCACGCACCACGACCATGGGCACGATCACGGGCACGGGCATCACCACCATGCCCACGACGATCACCACGAACACGGCCACGACCTGAACCTGCGCTCCGCCTACCTGCACGTGGTCGCCGACGCCGCCACCTCGGTGCTCGCCATCGCGGCGCTGCTGGGCGGCTGGTTCTACGGCTGGGCCTGGCTCGACCCGGCGATGGGCATCGTCGGCGCGGTGCTGGTCGCGGTCTGGGCCAAGGGACTGCTGAAGGAAACCGGCAAGGTGCTGCTCGACCGCGAGATGGACCATCCCGTCACGGCCGAAATTCGCGAAGGTGTGGAAACCACCCTGGCCGATTCGGAAACCCGCGTTGCCGACCTGCACGTCTGGCGCGTCGGCCGCGATGCCTACGCCTGCGCGCTCACGGTCGTGACGCACTCGCTCACGCTGACGGTCGACGAGGTGCGCGCCTGCTTCTCGATGCACGAGGAAATCCGCCATTCGACGGTGGAGATCCAGCGCTGCGCGGATTAGGTTTTGGTTTTCGCTCCTTCCCCCTCTGGGGGAAGGTTGGGATGGGGGCGGGCAGGGCGCTCGATGGATGCGCCGCTAGCCCCCACCCCAGTCCTCCCCCAGCGGGGGAGGGAGCAAGTCAATCAAGCACTGGGGCGCGTGTGGCGCACGATCAGGATTTGCGCCGCGTAGTAAGTAGCCAGCACCCACAGCGCGGCCAGCGGCAGCGGCGAGACAAAGCGATCGATCGCCAGCAACGCATCGCTCAGCATGAAGAAGCACGCCCCCATCGCCACCCACAGGGCTGAGGGGTCCGTGTCGCGCAGCACCGCCGCGCGGCCGATGGCCTGCGCCGCCATGCAGGCGATCACCATCACATAGACCCCGACCGGAATGCGCAGGGCCGGCGGCAGCCCGCCCTGCCAGAGAAACGCATACATCGCCACGCCGACCAGCAGCGTCGCCGCCAACGCCCCGCGGCGCGGGAACATGCCGACGCCGATGCGAAAGAGGGCGATGTACGCCAGGTGCGCGAGCAGGAAGCAGACAAGCCCCGGCACGAACAGCGTCTCGGACCCCATCAGCAGCACGTCGCCCGCCAGCGAGGCGACCAGTCCAGCCAGCAGAAGGCCGTCGAAGCGCGTCACGGCGCCAGCCCGCATCGCGCGTCGCGCTGCAAAGAAGATCGCAATCCCAAGCGCCAGCGGCTTGCAGATGTGATGCAGCCAGCCGATGTCCAGCGCCGCGCTCGCCGTGGCCAGCGCAGCGGCCTCGACCAGCAGCACTTCGGTGATCGAGAGGCGTCCCTGCAGCGCGGCGCCGATGGCCCACAGGCTGGCAGTCAGCGCGGCCAGCCACACGGCCGCCCGCGGTAGCGGCATGGCATCGGAAAACCACAGGAAGATCGCCACGCCACCCAGCATCACCAGGAACTGCAACCCGGCGAACCACTGCACCCCGCGGCTCACCACCGGCTCGTAGCGCATCACCTTCGCGATGTCGAAATCCGGCTTCGGAAAGCGCGCCGCCACATCCGCCGGCCGCCAGCCGGGCGGCTTGAACCACACGCGCAGCTTGTCGGCCCAGCTGCGGGCATGCCATGAATCCTTGGCCAGTGACCAATACACCTCGGCATTCGCCCACAGCGGGTCCCAGCTGCCGAGCTGGCTGCGCGTGCCGTAGATGCAGCGCTCGCCTTCTTCGCGGAAGCTGCCGAACATGCGGTCCCAGACGATCAGGATGCCGCCGTAGTTGCGGTTGAGGTACAGGTCGTTCACCGCGTGGTGCACCCGATGGTTCGAGGGCGAGCAGAACCAGCGGTCGAACCAGCCGAGCTTGCCGACCTGCTCGGTGTGCACCCAGAACTGGTAGAGCAGGTCGATGAGCGCCACCACGCCGAACACCAGCGGCGGCACGCCGGCCACGGCCATCGGCAGGTAGAAGATCCAGCCGAACAGTGCATCGCTGGAAGTCTGCTGCAGCGCGGTCGACAGGTTGTAGTGCTGGCTCTGGTGGTGCACCACGTGCGCCGCCCACAGCACCGCCGACTCGTGGCACCATGCGGTGCAGCCAGTAGTAGCAGAAGTCGTAGAACACCAGCGCCAGCAGCCAGCCGTACCACGTGGTCCAGAAGTCGTTGTCGGGGAACAGCGCCACCGCCGAATACACAGCCGTGTAAATGCCGATGCGCAACAGCCCGGTGAGCACCGCGCTGATCTGGCTCAGCATGCCGAGGCCGATGCTGTTGACCGCGTCGGCCAGCCGGTAGGTGTCCTGCCCCGTGCCGCGGCGCGCCCGCACGCGGCCCACCGCGAATTCGATCGCGATCAGCAGGAAGAACACGGGGGTTGCGAGAACGATGATCTGGCCAGGGCGCATCGGGTGATTGTGGCGTTGCCGCCGGGCAACGCGTCACCGGGATGTCACGGGTGTGCCATCGTGCCGTCACGCGCGGGTGAGAGCCTACCCGTCCATGCAACGCGACGACGCTTTCCTGCGCGCATGGCGCGACACCGCGACCCGGGACTCGGAACCGGAGGACGACGACCGCCTGCGTCCGCCGCTGCACTTCCGCACGCTCTGGATCTCCGACCTGCACCTGGGCACCCCCGGCTGCCAGGCCCGCGCGCTGCTCGACTTCCTGAAGCACACCGAGTGCGAGACCCTGTTCCTGGTCGGCGACATCATCGACGGCTGGCAGCTCAAGCGCCACTGGTACTGGCCGCAGGCGCACAACGACGTGATCCAGAAGCTGCTGCGCAAGGCGCGCAAGGGCACGCGCGTGATCTTCATCCCGGGCAACCACGACGCGTTCGCCCGCAAGTACCTGCATCACAACTTCGGCGGCATCGACGTGGCCGAGGAATGGATCCACGAAACCGCCGACGGCCGCAAGCTCTGGATCATCCACGGCGACCTGTTCGACGGCGTGATCCAGTGCGCCAAGTGGCTCGCCCACGTGGGCGATTCGCTCTACGAATTCACGCTCAAGCTCAACCGCCACCTCAATTCGCTGCGCGCGCGCATGGGGCTGCCGTACTGGTCGCTCTCCAAGTACCTCAAGGGCAAGGTCAAGCGCGCGGTGAGCTACGTGGGCGATTTCGAGAATGCCGTGGCCCGCGAGGCCCGCAAGCGCGGCGTGCAGGGCGTGGTCTGCGGCCACATCAACCATGCCGAGATGCGCGACATCGACGGCATCCTCTACTGCAACGACGGCGACTGGGTCGAGAGCCTGACGGCGCTGGCCGAGCATGCCGACGGCACGCTGGAGATCAGCGATTGGGCGCAGCACATGCCGGTGCCGGCCAAGGCGACCGGCCCGCGCGAGGCCGTCGCAGCCTGAACAGCAGGCCTGCTCAGGCGCCGCCCTGGCAGGCGGCCGAATACCTCGTGTCGCCGTAGACTTCGGCGCAAGAGCGGCCGCGGCCCCTTGCCGTCAAGCGGGCTCGCTCCGGCCATCGCGGTTCGCTCATGCCAAATGTCGGACCTCAACACATGACCTGGAGCGCACCCGGATGACTGAAATCCATGAAGGCGGATGTCTATGCGGGGTCGTACGCTATCGTGCGAAGGGGCTTCCCGTTCGCAGTGGAATATGTCACTGCACTTATTGCCAACGCAGAACGGGCAGCGCATTTGCGGTTTTCGTTCACTTCCAACAAGAAGACGTTCAGCTGTTGGAAGGAGCGCTCAGCAAACACACGCACTACTCGGATGAGAGTGGCCGCGCAGTCACCACCGAATTCTGCCCGGCCTGCGGCACCACGGTGTTCCTGAAACCAGCGGTGTTCCCCAGTGTTTGCAGCGTATCGGGTGGGACTTTCGACGACCCGGGCTGGCTGAAGATCGAGCGACACATATGGACGCGATCAGCACAAAAATGGATGGTGATTCCAGCTGGAATCGAGGCGATGAGTACGGCGCCGGTACGTTGATCGCCATGGCCTGGCAGCCCACTCAGGCAAGGCGCCGCGCTTGCGTGGAGCGTGTTTGAGCAGCCGCTAGCGGCGCTTGGCCGGAGAACCGAAGTGCTGTTCGCGCCAGGCGTCGTAGTGCTGCAGCATGTTCTTGCCCATCCCGTCCATCCACAGCCACCAGGTCAGCGCGAAGTTCTCGGCGTCGGCAGGGTCTGGGAAAGGCGAAGCCGACGGTGCAGCGTTGGCTGGCGGGGCGGGCAGTTCGTAGTCGCACAGCCGTTCGACGCTGGCGTGCGAGAAGTCCGGAATGATGATGCTCATGGTTGCTCTCCTTGGAGGACGGCGCGTTCTCGGGCGCCTGGAACAACTCCCGGGCACATTGCAGCAGGAACGGAGTCGGCGCCCCATCGGACTATCCCCAATGAAAACAAAAGTCTACTGAAATCCGTAGTCCTTCAGCCGCTGTGCCACGGGCCGGCACGTTCGTCCGATTCGACGATGCCGCCTGAGCGCCGCGCGTTGCACACTGGCCTGTGTATTCCAACGAGACAACACCATGGCTTGGACACTCAGCACGTCGGAAACCGCATTCCGCAACGAGGTTCGCGACTTTCTCGCGCGTGAGCTGACGCCCGAACTCCGCGCCGCCGGCCGCCGCTGTTCCGGCATCTTCAGCGACTACGCCGAAGGCAACGCCTGGCACTGCATCCTCGCCAAACGCGGCTGGAGCGTGCCGCACTGGCCCGTCGAGCACGGCGGCACCGGCTGGACGCCGATGGAGCACTACCTCTTCGCGGCCGAACTGGCCGCGGCCGACGCGCCGCAGCGCGCGCCCATGGGGCCGGGCATGGTCGCGCCGGTGATCATCGCCTTCGGCACCGAGGCGCAGAAGCGCGCCTGGCTGCCCGGCATCCGTTCGGGCGAAGACTACTGGTGCCAGGGCTACTCCGAGCCGCAGTCGGGTTCCGACCTGGCGTCGCTGCAGTGCAAGGCGGTGCGCGACGGCGATCACTACCTCATCAACGGCACCAAGATCTGGACCACGCACGCCCAGTACGCCAACCGCATGTTCTGCCTGGTGCGCACCACCTCGGGCGGCAAGCCGCAGCAGGGCATCAGCTTCCTGTGCTTCGACATTCCCGCACCGGGCATCACCATCCGGCCGATCATCAGCATCTCGGGCGACCACGAGCTCAACCAGGTGTTCTTCGACGATGTGCGGGTGCCCACCGAGGGGCTGATCGGCGAGGAGAACCAGGGCTGGACCATCGCCAAGTACCTGTTGCAGCACGAACGCGGCGGTGCATGGACGCCCATGCTGCGCGCGCGCCTTCGCCGGTTGCGCGCGGCGGCCGATGCGATTGGCGATGCGCACGAGGCCGACGACATGGCACTGCGCCTCGCCGAAGCCGAATGCGCCATCGACGCGCTCGAGGCCACCGAATTGCAATCGCTGCGCGCACAGGCCCGCGGCGAGCCGCCCGGCATCCGCCCCTCGATGGGCAAGGTGCTCGGCTCCGAGCTGCGCCAGCGCCTGACCGAGCTTGGTGTCGAAATTACCGGCCACTACGCCGCCGCCAACCTGCCGCTGGACGACAAGCTGCAAGGCGAGATGCCCATCCCCGAAGAGGCCGTGTTCTCGATGTCGGCCTACCTCAACGACCGCGCTGCTTCCATCTACGCCGGCTCCAACGAGGTGCAGCGCAACATCGTCGCGGCCCACCTGCTGGCCCGCTGAGGTTCTTGTCATGAACACACTCACCGAACAGGACGACACCCTCGCAATGCTGCGCGACAGCCTCGCGCGCTACCTCGACGACAACCACGGCTTCGAGCAGCGCCTGCATGTGCTGGCCAAGGCCGACGATGCGCCACCGCCGTTCTGGCAAGGCCTCTCGCGCGAACTCGACCTGCTGGGCGCGGCGCTGCCCGAATCGCAAGGCGGACTGGGCTGCGGCATGGCCGTGCACCTCGCGATGATGGAAACGCTGGGCGGCGCGCTCGCGGCCGAGCCCTACCTGTCGACGATGGTGATCGGCGCCGGCCTGCTGCAGCGCCACCCCGGCGCGCAGGCCGATGCGCTGCTCGCGCGCATCGTCGCGGGACAGGCCGTGCTGGCCTTCGCGCACAACGAACCGCAAAGCCGGAACGACCGCGCCGACGTGCAGACGCAGCTCGTGCGCGAAGGCGACAGCTTCCGGCTCGACGGCCGCAAGGCCGTGGTACAGGCTGCGCCCTGGGCGAGCCACCTGATCGTCACGGCGCGCAGCAGCGCTGGCCTGTCGCTGCTCGTGATGCCCAAGGACACGCCAGGCCTTCGCCTGCGCGCCTATCCGACACGCGACGGCGGCCGCGCCGCCGACATCGCTTTCGACAACCTGCGCCTGCCCGCCGATGCACTGCTCGGCGCCGAAGGCGGCGCGCTGCCGCAGATCGAACAGGCGCATGACGAAGCCACGCTCGCCATCTGCGCCGAATCCATCGGCGTCATGCGCTGCCTGATGCGCGATACGCTCGACTACGTACGCCAGCGCAAGCAGTTCGGTGTGCCCATCTCCAGCTTCCAGGTGCTGCAGCACCGCCTGGCCGACATGCACATGGCACTGGAGCAGGCAGCCGCGCTCACCGCGAGCGTGGGCGAGATCATCGACACGGCCGGCGACAACGAGCGCGCCCGCGCCGTGTCTTCCGCCAAGGTCGCCGCCGCCAGGGCCTGCAAGGCCGTGGGGCAGGGCGCGGTGCAGTTGCACGGCGGCATGGGCATGACCGAAGAGCTGGCCATCGGCCACTGCATGCGCCGCGCCACCCTCATCGAAGGCCAGTTCGGCCCGTCTTCGTGGCATCTGCGCCGCGTGGCGAAGCTGCGCGCCACCGCGACATAGATAGAAGGGAAGGGATGCATTCGTCGCTTTGGACGATGCAGCCTCGCCGCCCCCGCGCCAAGATGCCTCCACATACAGGAGACAGACATGGCAGGTCTATTGCAGGGACTCAGGGTGATCGAGATGGCGGGCATCGGCCCCGGGCCGTTCTGCGCGATGCTGTTCGCCGACATGGGCGCGGAGGTGATCCGCATCGAACGCCCCGGCACGCGCACTGCGCCGCACGACATCCTCGCGCGCGGCCGCAGCACGCTGCAGATCGACCTGCGCGCGGACGGCGCGGCCACATCCGTGCTCGACGTCATCGCGAAAGCCGACGTGCTCATCGAAGGTTTCCGCCCCGGCGTGATGGAGCGCCTGGGCCTCGGACCCGCCGAATGCCATGCGCGCAACCCGCGCCTGGTCTACGGCCGCATGACCGGCTGGGGCCAGCACGGCCCGCTCGCCCACGCAGCGGGCCACGACATCAACTACATCGCGATCAGCGGCGCGCTGCACGCCATCGGCCGTGCGGGCGAGCCGCCGGTGCCGCCGCTCAACTACGTGGGTGACTTCGGCGGCGGCGCGATGCTGCTGGCCTTCGGCATCCTCGCCGCGCTGCATGAAGCCAAGGGCTCGGGCCAGGGCCAGGTGGTCGATGCCGCCATGACCGATGGCGCTGCGCTGCTGTCTTCCATGATGTACGGCTTCAAGTCGGCCGGCCTGTGGAGCAACCAGCGCGGCGAGAACATGCCGCGACGGCGGCGCGCACTTCTACGACACCTATGCCTGCGCCGACGGCAAGTACGTGGCCGTGGGCGCGATCGAGCCGCAGTTCTATGCGCTGCTGCGCGAGCGCTGCGGCATCGCCGACGACACCGCCTTCGATGCGCAGATGGACGCCGACCGCTGGCCGCTGCTCAAGCTGCGCATGGCCGACGTGTTCCGCACCCGCACGCGCGACGAGTGGTGCGTGCTGCTCGAAGGCAGCGACGCCTGCTTTGCGCCCGTGCTCGATTGGGACGAGGCGCCCGAGCACCCGCACAACGTGGCACGCGGCACCTTCGCGAATGTGGGCGGCGTGGTGCCGCCGGCCCCCGCGCCGCGGTTCAGCCGCACCGCGCCCGTCGTGCCGCCGGCCACCGCGCACGATGACGGCGAGGCCATGCTGCGCCGCTGGGGCGTGGCCGTCACGGCCGGCTGAAAACCGCAGGGAGACGGCACCGAGCTCGGCATGGCACGCGGCGACCAGATCGCCACCTGCAAATGCCCGCGCAGCGGGGGTTGAACATTCAAAACGACAAAGGACAACATATGCCCATCGATTTCAGCCGCTCCTGGAGCGACGAAGACCTCGAGCTCTACCGCGATAACGTGATCCGTTTCGTCGAAACCGAAGTGCTGCCGCACGACGAGGAGGCCCGCAAGCGCGGCCACGTGGGCCACGAGGTCTGGCGCAAGGCCGGCGCGCTCGGCCTGCTGTGCGCCGACATTCCCGAGGAATACGGCGGCGCCGGCGGCGACTTCCGCCATGAGGCCGTCGTCTACGAAGAGATGTCGCGCCGCGCGCTCTCCGGCATGGCGACATCCGTGCACGCCATCGTGGCGCACTACTTTCTCAACCACGGCACCGAGGAACAGAAGCGCCACTACCTGCCGCGCATGGCGCGCGGCGAGCTGGTCGGCGCCATCGCCATGACCGAGCCCGGCGCCGGCTCCGACCTGCAGGGCATACGCACCCGCGCCGAGAAGAAGGACGGCGGCTACGTCGTCAACGGCTCCAAGACTTTCATCACCAACGGCTACCTCGCCGGCGTGGTGCTGGTGGTGGTCAAGACCGACCCGGCGCAGGGCGCCAAGGGCACGTCGATCCTCATCGTCGAGACCGAGGGCTGCAAGGGTTTTCGCGTCGGGCGCGTGCTCGACAAGATCGGCATGAAGGCGCAGGACACCTCCGAGCTTTTCTTCGACGACGTGCGCGTGCCGGCCGACGCGCTGCTGGGCGGCCGACGCGCTGCTGGGCGGCCAGGAAGGGCAGGGCTTCTTCCAGCTCATGAGCGACCTGCCGTACGAGCGCACCATCATCGGCATGAGCGCGCTCGCAACGATGGAAGGCGCCTACCAGGCCACGCTCGACTACGTGCGCGACCGCAAGGCCTTCGGCAAGCCGATTGCCGAGTTCCAGAACACCAAGTTCAAGCTCGCCGAGATCGCCACGCAGATCAAGGTGGGCCGCGCCTTCATCGACCGCTGCGTCGAAGACCTGGTGGCCGGCAAGCTCGACACCGCCACCGCCTCCATGGCCAAGCTCTGGGGCTCCGAGACGCAGGGCCGCGTGGTGGACGAATGCCTGCAGCTCTTCGGCGGCTACGGCTTCATGAGCGAATACATGGTCGCGCGCATGTACGCCGACAGCCGGGTGCAGCGCATCTACGGCGGCACCAACGAGATCATGAAAGAAGTGATTTCGAGGGCGCTGTGAACGCCCTGGCCTAGGACAGCCGGCGGATTTCAGCCCGCGCAATTTCGCGATGGTGGTACGAGGGCGAGATGCCGATGAACCGGGTGTACCGCTCCACCGCGGCCACCGTGTTGCCCATGTCCTCCAGCTCCAGCGCTTCGAGCATGAACTGGGTGAAGAGCTTGTTGGCGTCGGCTTCCCGGTCCGAAGCCGCCAGCGACTTGGGCCGAAGCTCGGGCTGCAGCGCGAAGATCGTTCGCTGCACCTCCATCACCTCGATCAGCGCGCGGCCGATTCTTTCGATGTTCTCGGTGACGGGCTCCAGGTCTGCGCTGCGCACTTCCGTCGCGGCCTGGTCCAGCAGGTGCGAAGCCACCCGCAGCAGCTGATGAAGGGGCTTGAGGGTCATGGCCGGGCCGTCAGGCCGCCGGCCTCGTGCTGGTAGGAAAAGTCGGGGGGCGCTTCGTCCGTATGCACCGACTTCAGCGCCAACTTCTGTGTCAGCTGGCGCCCCCGCTCGGCGATGGCCAGGCTCTTCGCCATGTCGTAGCCATGTTCCTTCACCGAGAAAACCTTGCACACGCTGCCCTTGCCCGCGGTGAACGTGGTCGCCCGCCAGTAGCCGGGGTGGCCCGCGTTGGGCATCTTGAACTGGACCCCGCTGACGCCGCTGGAGTTGGTGCTGCGGGTGATTTCCGACTTCGAGCGCTTGGACGAACGCGGCCCCTGCGGCTGCACCGTCATGCCCTGGCGGATCGCCTCCTCGGCGGGATGCAGCCGCGCCAAGCCCGCCATGCGGCTCAGCTGCTTCGCGCGCTCCTCGATGGCCAGCGCCTGCGCGGCGTTGCCTACGGTATCGACCGGAAAGTCGGTGCGGAGTATTTCGTCCTCGCCGATGTAGGTCTTGGCAACCCACGCCCGCACCCGGCCGCCGGACGCGACTTGGCAAAAGACGCCCGAAACGCCGGTGGTGTTGTTGGCCCGGAGTTTTTCCGCCCGCGTACGCCGCGCCACCGGCGGCACGCTGCGGACGACGGCGTCGCGCCAGTCCTGCGCCTGGAGCAGGGCCTGCGCCTCGCTGCCATAGCTGGCCTTGCCGAACTGCTTGTAATAACGGGTGCCGTAGCGCACGAGCGAGACTTCAAAGCCCCAGGGACGGGGCGAAATGCCATACATGGCGGCCGGATTGGGGATACCTCTGGGCATTCTCGACATGAGCCTGTGCTGTTCTGACAGGAATGCTAGGGATTACGAGAGGGCGGCGGTATCACCGATATCCGTAGTAGTGAGGGCGAGCGGTGCGCCCGCCAGCGCGGAATTCCTTTCAAGTTCGATAGCAAAGGAACATCATCAATCCATGATCCGCATCAAAAACCTCTTCGCCCTGCTCGCCGCAGGCTTCGTGGCCGCGGCGGCGCACGCGCAAGTCCCGGCGTTCCCGGCGGGCTTCAAGACGCAGAACATCAGCGTCAACGGCGCCACGCTCCATGTGCGCGTCGGCGGCACGGGCCCCGCCGTGACGCTGCTGCACGGCTATGGCGAAACCGGCGACATGTGGGCGCCCATGGCGGTCGACCTGGCGCGCGACCACACGGTGATCGTGCCCGACCTGCGCGGCATGGGCCTGTCGGACCACCCGGCCGGCGGCTACGACAAGAAGAACCAGGGCAAGGACATCGCGCTGCTGCTCGACACGCTGAAGATCGCCCGCACCGACCTCGTGACGCACGACATCGGCAACATGGTCGGCTACGCCTTTGCGGCGCAATACCGCGACCGCGTGACGCGCTTCGTGCTCATCGACGCGCCCCTGCCGGGCATCGGGCCGTGGGAAGAGATCCTGAAGACGCCCCTGCTGTGGCACTTCCGCTTCGGCGGGCCGGACATGGAACGGCTGGTGGCCGGGCGTGAGCGCATTTACCTCGACCGGTTCTGGAACGAGTTCTCGGCGAACCCGGCGCGTTTTTCGGAAGGCGCCCGCAAGCACTACGCCAAGCTTTACGCCCGTCCCGGTGCGATGCACTCAGGCTTCGCGCAGTTCGCCGCCTTCGATCAGGACGTGATCGACAACCACGCCTTCCTGGCGCAAGGCAAGCATCGCGATGCCGGTGCTGGCGGTGGGTGGGGAGAAATCGTTCGGGCCGATGATGGCGACGGTGATGCGGGCCACCGCGAGCGATGTGACGGAAGGGGCGATTCCGGATTCGGGGCATTGGATCATGGAGGAGAACCCTGCGGCGACGGTGAAGGCGGTGAGGGGATTTCTTGACGGGGCGAAGTAGCCGCTTGGCATCGGCATGCACAACCAACAAGGGCGAACATGGGCGAAATCCCGACACTGATCGGCATCCACAAAGACCAGACCGTACTGATCTACACGCTCTGGAGCGTTTTCCAGGGGCTCTCGCTGGCCATCATCGGCTACGTCTTCAGCCAGGAATACGTTCGCAAGAATCCGGTGCTGCTTGCTTGCCTGAGTATTTGCATACTTGCCTTTGCGTACGGAAATCACGCTGCAATCGTGCGCGCGCAGGAACTCGTGGTGGCGGCCACCCTTCAGTTGAAGGCGTCTGCGGCGACTCATCCAGAACTGAGCGGGGTGCTCGGTGCGTTCCGTGCGCCCGATTCAACCGACCTGGAGCGGTCTCACTACCTTTTCGCGGCGTGTGCGGCCATCGGCGTATGGGTCCCCTTCCTGGCGGCTTTGATTTCGGAGCGCTTCGGCTGGGGTGGATCGACTGCCGCGAAGAAGCCGTAACTACCGGATCACCCCCCACCTTCCGCGCAATCGCCACAGCCTGCGTCCGACTCTTCGCATCCAGCTTCATGTTGATGTTCCGCCGGTGCGTGCGCACCGTGCTGTCGGACACGAACAGCTTCTCCGCCATCGCATTGTTCGAATACCCCTCGGCCAGCAGCTGCAGCACGCGAATCTCCTTGCGCGTGAGCGGCTCCTTGATCGCATCGCCGGTCGGTGCAGTCTCCGCATCGACCGGCGCCATCGGCCCCATCGCCTGCAGCAGCCGCTGCAGGTAGTCCGCCAGGATCGGATCGCCGCGCGTCGAGGGCGATGCCGCTGCGGCTTCCTGCATTGCTGCGTTCGCATACCGCTGCACCAGCGCGCCCACGGCCGGCCCTTCATCGAGGATCAGCCGCATGAAGCCTTCCTGGCTCGCGGTCTGCAGCACGGCGCCGATCTCCTGCGATGGCAGCGGCCATGTCGCCGGCGCGTTGCAGCGCCATTGCGCGCAGCACGCGCAGCACGCGCAGCTTGAGGGCGCGGCGGTTGCGGTTGGATGCGACGGCGGCGTGGATCTCTGCGTCGAGCACGGCCAGCGCGGCGCGTGCATCGCCGAACACGATCTCCCATCGCGCCCTGGCCAGCGCCAGGTAGTCGAGGTCGTGCGCGGGCAGTCTCTGGCGCCGCTCGCGTTCCCACAGCTCGGGGTCATCGGCGCGCAGCAGTTCGTCGCGCGACGCCGGGCCGTTGCCCTGTAGCAGCAGCATGCGCGAGCGCTCCAGCTTTGCGCCGGCCACCACGCGCGGCAGTTGCCGGTGATGCCCGAGGTATTCGAGCTCGGTCAACGCCTGGACGGCCGCATCGATGTCGCCCGCATGGAACGCAATCCGCGAGCGCATCACGTGGCTCAGGATCATGTGGTCGGGCAGGCCCACGTCGCGCGCGAGCAGCAGGTACACGTTCAGCAGGTGGTCGGCCTGCAGCAGCTGGTTCGACTCGTACACCACGCCGGCATAGAGCACCCCGGCCCACGCGTTGCCGTGGCTGTGGTTGTAAGACACGGCATGCGTGGTGTCGACGGCCATGCGCAGCCGCGCGGTGGCCTGGCGCAGGCGGCCTTCGTGCAGGTCGAACAGGCCGGCGAGCGACTCGGTGTACATGCGGTTGAAGGTGCTGTGCCCTGCTCGCGGCGCGCGGCGTCGAGCAGGCGCTGCGCCTCGCGCTGGTCGCCGCGCACGGCCAGGATGTGGGCCATGGCGTTGAGCAGCACGCTGTCGGCAAAGGCCAGGCCGGTGGGCATGCGCGCGAGGCTGGTGCGGCCGACCTCATAGGCTTCGTCGTGCCGATCCTGCATGGCCAGCAGCAGGGGCACGAGGGTGTGCGCACTGGCACGCACTTCGGGGATCTCGCTGTCGATGCAGCCCGATTGTTCGAGCATCTGCATCGCCTCCCACGGGCCGTGCGTGAAGCAGGTGGCCCACAGCGCGATGGGTTGCAGGAACGGGTGCGCGCGCAGCTGATGTTCGGGAATGGCCGAGAACCAGCGCGCGAGCATGCGCATGCGGCCCTGTTCGAGGAACTGCGCCGCGTAGCTGTCGAGCAAGGTCAGCGCGTGGGGGTGGTCGCCGCCTTCGATCGCGTGGTCGATGGCGGGTACGGGGCGGTCTTGCGATTCGTACCAACCCGAGGCCGCGAGGTGCAGGCGCTCGATCTCGCCGGGCAGCTCGCGCGCCAGCTGCGCACGCAGGAAGTCGGCGAACAGGCTGTGGTAGCGCCACGCGCGGCCGTCGCCGCTCACGGGCGTGAGAAAGAGATTGGCCGTGGCCAGCTGCTCGAGGATGGTCGCGCAGTCGATGCGCGGGTTCAGCGCCTGGCACACCGAGGCATCGAGCTGGCGCAGGATGCTGGTGCGCAGCAGGAAGTCGCGTATCTCTTTCGGCTGGTGCGCGAGCACGTCTTCGGCCAGGTACTCGGCCACGGCGCGGTCGGAGCCCGAGAAGCGTTCGACAAAGCCGGTCTCGATGCCGTGCCGCTCCAGCGCCATCGACGCGAGCCAGATGGCGGCCACCCAGCCTTCGGTCTTGCGGTGCAGCTGCGAGAGCAGCTCGGCCGGTAGCGTCGCAGTGGCCTGCTGGGCCTGGGGTGCATGGGCTTGCCGCAGGCCGAAGAAGACGCTGGTTTCTTCCAGCGTGAAGCGCAGGCGGTCGGTGTCGATCTCCACCAGCTGGCCGCGTGCGCGCAGCCGACCCAGGCTCAGGTCGGGCAGGCTGCGCGAGCCGATCACCAGTTGCCCGCGGCGCGGCAGCTGCTCGATGATCTCGCGCACCAGGCCCAGCACGGCGGGTTCCTGCACCACCTCGAAGTCGTCGAGGAAGAGGGTGAAGGGCGAATCGTGCGCGGCTAGTGCGGCCACGGCGTCGAAGGGGGCGTTGGTGTGCAGCTCTTCCACGCCCAGGCGCAGCACGGCTTCGGTCAGGCAGTTCAGAAAGCGCGAGACATCGTTGTCGGCGCGGTCGAGCGTGAGCCAAGCGGTGGCGGTGCCCTGCGCATCCATGTGCCCGCGGATCTGCGCCATGGTGGTGGTCTTGCCGAAGCCGGCCGGGGCGCGCACGAGCACCAGCTTCACCGTGGCCGCGGCAATCTCTTCGCGGATGGCGGTGCGCAGCACCTGCGTGGCGGCGAAGGTCGGCGGGTTGAGCTTGGTTTCGAGAATCCTGGGGGAGGAAGGCATCGCGAGCGGGGAGTGGGCGCCTTGAAATTCCGTCGCTTCCGACGATTCCGGCAACCGATTCTGCTTCCTAAACTGGCCCTTGGACAATCAATCCCGGGACAACCCAAGATGCAACTCGATTCCAGTATTTCCGCTGTCGTCACCGGCGGCGCCTCGGGCCTGGGCGCCGCCACCGCGCGCCGCCTGGCCAGCCATGGCGTGAAGGTCGCGCTGTTCGACCTCAATGCGGAGCAGGGGGAGGCGTTGGCCAAGGAGCTGGGCGGCGTGTTCTGCAAGGTCGACGTCACCTCCGAAGAACAGGTCGACGCGGCCTTTGCCAAGGCCCGCGCGGCGCACGGGCAGGAGCGGGTGCTGGTCAACTGCGCCGGCACCGGCAACGCGGTGAAGACCGCGAGCCGCGACAAGACCTCGGGCGAGATCAAGCACTTTCCGCTCGCCAACTTCGACCGCATCATCCAGATCAACCGCGTCGGTACCTTCCGCTGCATCGCCAAGTCGGCGGCCGGCATGCTGACGCTCGAGGCGCTGGAAGACGGCGAGCGCGGCGCCATCGTCAACACCGCCTCGGTGGCGGCGCAGGACGGGCAGATGGGCCAGGCGGCCTACACCGCGTCGAAGGCCGGCATCGTCGGCATGACGCTGCCGATTCGCGCGACCTGATGAGCGAGGGCATCCGCGTGAACACCATCCTGCCGGGCATCTTCGACACGCCGCTGCTGCAGGGCGCGCCGGACAACGTGAAGGCTGCACTGGCGGCTTCGGTGCCGTTCCCCAAGCGGCTGGGCAATCCGGCGGAGTACGCGACGCTGGCCGAGTTGATGATCACCAACGGCTATTTCAATGGCGAGAGCGTGCGGCTGGACGGCGCCATCCGCATGGCGCCGCGGTAAGACAATCCCTCGAAAACCAACTGGAGACCCGAATGCCCGAAGCCTATATCGTCGCCGCCGCTCGCACCGCCGGCGGCCGCCGCAACGGACGCCTGTCCGGCTGGCACCCCGCTGACCTTGCCGCGCAGGTGCTCAACGCCCTGATCGAACGCACCGACATCGACCCGGCACTGGTCGAAGACGTCATCATGGGCTGTGTCGGCCAGGTCGGCGAGCAGGCCTCGAACATCGCGCGCAACGCGGTGCTGGCCTCGCGCCTGCCGGAGTCGGTGCCGGCCACCTCGGTCGACCGCCAGTGCGGCTCGTCGCAGCAGGCGCTGCACTTCGCGGCGCAGGCCGTGATGTCGGGCAGCATGGACATCGCGATCGCCGCCGGCGTCGAGAGCATGACGCGCGTGCCCATGGGCACGCCGAGCACGCTGGCGCTGAAGAACGGCCTGGGCTTCTACGTGAGCCCGCAGATGCAGAAGCGCTACCCCGACATCCAGTTCAGCCAGTTCACCGGTGCCGAGATGATCGCGAAGAATTACGGCATCGAGAAAAGCGAGCTCGATGTCTATGCCTTGCGCAGTCATCACAACGCCATCGCGGCCACCAGGGCCGGCCTGTTCGACAAGGAGATCGTGCCCGTGGTCGCGCGCATGAACGACGGCACCGAGCCCGGCGACATGCACACCGCCGACGAAGGCATCCGCTACGACGCCACGCTGGAAAGCATTGCGGGCGTGAAGCTCATCGCCGAAGGCGGCCGCTGCACCGCGGCCACCGTCAGCCAGATCTGCGACGGCGCGAGCGGCGTGATGGTGGTCAACGAACGGGGGCTCAAGGCGCTGGGGGTGAAGCCGCTGGCGTGCATTCACCACATGAGCGTGATGGGGCACGACCCGGTGATCATGCTCGAGGCCCCGCTGCCCGCCACGCAGCGCGCGCTTCAGCGCGCGGGCATGAAGATCGACGACATCGACCTGTACGAAGTCAACGAAGCCTTCGCGCCGGTGCCGTTGGCCTGGCTGCAAGCGCTGGGCGCGGACCCGGACCGCCTGAACGTGAACGGCGGCGCGATCGCGCTGGGCCACCCGTTGGGCGCCTCGGGCACCAAGTTGATGACCACGCTGATCCACGCGCTGGGCCAGCGCAACAAGCGCTATGGCCTGCAGACGATGTGCGAGGGCGGGGGCATGGCGAACGTGACGATCATCGAGCGGCTCTAGCGCCGGGCGCTCGCGCGTTGTCGAGAATCCGGGCCGCGTCCTGCGTCGGCGGCAGGCCGAACGCGCGAGCGTATTCGCGGCTGAACTGGGTCGGGCTCTGATAGCCCACGTCGAACGCGGCGCTGGTCACGTTCTTGCCGCCCGCGGTGAGCAGCATGCGCGCCTGGAGCAGGCGGATGCGCTTCTGGAACTGCAGCGGGCTCAGCGCGGTCACCGTCTTGAAATGGCGGTGGAAAGCGGACTGGCTCATCGCCGCTTTCTCGGCGAGCGTGTCGATGCGCAGCGGCTTGGCGAAGTCGCGCCGGATCCATTGGATGGCGAGGCCGATGCGCGCCAGAGCGGTGTCGGGGTTCGCGATGTCGCGCAGCATCCAGCCATGCGGCCCCTGCAGCACCCGGTAGAGAATCTCGCGCTCGTAGGCCGGTGCCAGTGCGGGGATGTCGTCTGGGTGCGCCATGAGCCGCAGCATGCGGACCCAGGCGTCCATCAACTCGTTCGAGACGGCCGCCACGGAGAAGCCGGGCTGCTGCTCCCCGGCGCCGGCAGGTTTGGGCAAGTCGATCAGCAGCGCTGAAACCACGGCCGGGTCGAGCGTCAGGCTGACGGCCAGGTAGGGCTCGCCGGCGGCCGACGGCCGCACCGTGCCGACCGCGGGCAGGTCGATGGACATGACGAAGTAGGTCGCGGGGTCGTAGTGCAGCGTGCGGTCTCCCACCGTCATCGACTTGCTGCCCTGCAGGATGAGATTGACCATCGGGTCGTAGACCGCGGCCAGCTCGTGTTCGGGGATCGCGCCCTTGACCATAGCCACGCGCGGAATCCCGGTCTCCGTCCGCCGGTTGGCGGCGCCCGACGCGAGCGCTCTGAGTTCGTTCAGCTGATCTTTCATTGCCGTGCATCTAACCGCAGCACGATACATTTCACAAGCCATCGAGCAGGATCAGGCAGGCATGAGGCAAGAACAGGCATGCCTGCGCCGGGCGTGCCCGGTATCGTCAATGCACACCTCCACACACGAAAGAAAGACATGAGCGTCATCGTCATCACCGGCGGCAGCCGGGGCATCGGGGCTGCGACAGCGGTCGAATGCGCCCAACGCGGGATGGGCGTCATCCTCACCTACAACAGCAATCCGGCGGCGGCCGATGCTGTGGTCCGGCGCATCGAGGCCGCGGGCGGCGAGGCAGTGGCGCTCGCGCTCGACGTGGCCGATGCCGAAAGCTTCGGCGCGTTCCATGACACGGTGCAGCGCACGCTGGAAGCGACGTGGGGCGTCGCGGCATTGAGCGGACTGGTCAACAACGCGGGCTACGGGCTCTACAACCCGATCGAGACAGTCACGCACGCGGAGTTCGACGGCCTCATGAACGTTCACCTGAAGGGGCCGTTCTTCCTGACGCAGGCGCTCTTGCCGCTGCTGGCGCAGGGCGCGAGCATCGTGAACCTCACGAGCGCGACGACACGCGTGGCCACCGCGGGCGTCGCGCCTTACGCGGCGTTCAAGGGCGGGCTGGAGGTGCTGACGCGCTATATGGCCAAGGAGTTCGGCGAGCGGCGCATCCGCGCCAACGCTGTGTCCCCCGGCGCGATACGCACCGAGCTGGGCGGCGGTCTGACCAGCGACTTCGAAACCCTGCTCGCATCGCAGACCGCGCTCGGCCGCGTCGGCGAACCGGAGGAGGTCGACCGGGTCATCGCGCACCTGCTGTCCCATGAGAGCGGCTGGATCAACGCGCAGTCGATCGAAGTCACCGGCGGCTACGTCATCTGAATCGAAGGAATGCAACCATGCTCGATCACGTCTTCCTGTCGGTGAGCGACCTGCGTCGCTCGATCGGCTTCTACACCCCGACGCTCGCGGCGCTGGGGATCACGACCCGGCTCGACTACGACGGCAAGGACGGCCCGCCAGGCCATCCCGATCTCAAGGGCTTTGGCGCGAACGGGCGCATCTTCTTCTGGTTGCGCGAGGGGCCGGTGGCGGGACAGGCGGCACACGTCGGTTTCGTGGCGGCGGGCACGGCCGAGGTCGATGCCGCATACGCCGCTGCCATGGCGGCTGGCGCCACGGACAACGGCCCGCCCGGGGCGCGGCTGCACTACGACCTACGCGGCCAACGTGCTGGACCCGGACGGCTACAGCCTGGAGTTCGTCTACAAGAGCTGGCAGCACCCGCAGTGAAGCAGTGACGTTCGTGCGCGGCGGCAGCCGCCCGGCTCAGTCTTCGAACTCGAGCCCTGCGCGCGGCGCATCGGGTGCCTGCTCGTCGAGCGCTTGCCGATACCGCACGCAGCCTCGCATGAACTGGGGCCAGGCGGGCGCGACGAAGCTTGGGTCTGCCTTGTCGGGCAGCAGTGCCCAAAGGTCCGGGTGATGCCAGCAGAGCTCATGGCCGCTGGAGTCCCTGTGTTGCCGGATGCCGGCGCGCAGCTTCCGGACTTCCGCGACCAGCGTTTCGCGCGTGAGTGCATCGAGGTCTTCATCCATCGCATGAACCTCCGAGGATGTGGGCAAGCCGCCACTGTTGGCCGAAACCCGATCCGATGCAAGCAAGCGCCGTCGGCCTGCTCGGGAACTCAGGCTTGCCAGGCCTTCAGCGCGGCCCTCAGGCATTCCTCGAAACCCCGCTCGACCCTCGATGGATTCATCGACTCGATGCCGAGCGCCTCGTGAGTGACGCCGTGTTCTCCCGAGCGTTGATCGTAGGAAGACACGTGATGCACCTGGCGGGTTGCCGCGAAGGCGCGGAGCGTGAAGACGGACTCCCGCGAAGCAAGGTCCGTCAACCCCACACCGGCGACCGGCGAGAAGCGCACGGAGATGTAGGGCTTGTAAGGGTTGGTCAGGTCGTCATCGACGAGCGCATCGTGTCGCGATGCGATGAGGTCTGCGACGAACGCGTCGAGCAGCGGCCTGACGGTCGCCTCGACACGTGTCTTGAACTCCGAGAGAAATGCGTCGCGTGCGACTTGCGTATTGATGGCAGCGGCTGCCTTGCTGGCCGCGCGCGCGGCGATCGCGGCCTTGTGTTCTTCGATTGCTTTTTTGACCAGCGACATGGGGTGCTTCAGGTGTCTGCGTTCGCGTTCGCCCGATGTGCTGAATGCTCGGTTCAAGATCGGGGGCGGTGGGGGGCCGAGAGATTCAATGCAGAAAAATCGGGCGCGGCGACTGTAACGGTGCGGCTTGGCCGCCCAATGCGCAAAGGCAAAAAGTATCGCTTGGCGATACCGAAGGTAGCAGTCAGGGGCGCGCTGGTGGGCGCACACCGCTCGCGAGCACGATGCCCGGAACGACCAACGCCAATGCCAGCAACACCGCCGCCGTGATCGGCTCACCCATCCAGCACGCCGCGCCGAGCGTGGTCAGCACCGGCACGACGGCCGCCGACAGCGAGGCGCGCGCCGCGCCAAGCCGCGAGATGACCACCGAGTACGCAACCAGCCCCAGCACGCCCGCAACGACACCTTGCCCCACGGCCTGTAGCGCCACATCCGGCCAGGGCGCGCTGAGCAGGCGCGGTGCGTCGGTGAACCACAGCAGCAGCGGCAGCAGGAGCAGCGTCGACCAGCCGTTGACGAACGCAGCGCCTTGCCACGGTGTCAGGCCGCAGTGCCCGAACGCGAGGGAGTAGACGGCCCAGAGCATCGCCGCCGCGAGGAAGAGCAAATCACCTCGCCAACTCGGCGAGTCGGAATGGAAGCTGCCTGCCGCGAAGAGCGCCATGCCGATGGCGATGCAGACGAGCCCGACCAATCGAACGCCATGCACCTTCTCGCCCCTGTGGACACGGGCCCCGATGGCGGTGGAGAGTGGCAGGCTGCCGGCCATGAAGATGCCCATGTGACTGGCCGGCGCCCACTGCGCGCCGGCCAGCACCAGCAGCCCGAAGGGCAGTCCCCCACCGATGACCAGCAGCACGAGTGCCATGCGTGGCGCCTTGGGCGAGCCTCGCCCCTTGCCAAGCCACAGGGGACAGAGCAGCAGCGCTGGAATGCCGTAGCGCAGCAATGCGATGTCCAGCGGGTCGAGCGTGGTGGTGACACCGTGGCGCGAGATGAGTTGCCACGCGCTGCCCACGAGCGCCGCGGCCAGTGCGGCAAAGAGGCCGATGGGAAGGTTGCGATCCATCGGGCGAGTCTCGCGACGGCCCGGCGCGAAAGCTATCAGATTCGTGCGCCCGGACCCAGCGTGCGCCGGGCCTCGCCCAGCGTGACGCCGACCTCCTGTTTGAACACCGCGCCCAGGTGGCTCTGGCTGCAATAGCCGAGGTCGTGCGCAATGCCGGCCAAGTCGCGGTCACCGTCGACGAGTCGTTCCAGCGCCGCCGCCAGGCGCAGATGCTGGCGGTACTGGTGCAGGCTCAGGCCGGTCTGCTTTCTGAAGCTGCGCGCCATGTGAAAGGGAGAGCGCGAGACCGCATCGGCGATTTCATGCAACGACAGTTCGGCGTGCCGGTCTGCGGTTTCCGCCAGCAGTCGCCGGACGCTGGCGACGGGGCCCGTCAGGGGCGCCAGCCGACGCGTCGAACGGAGCTCGCCGACCAGCGAGGCGATGGACGATGCATCGCCGCTGCCCGATCGAAGTTGCTGCTGTGCGGCATGGACCCGATAGAGCGACTTCGGCGACAGGAAACAGAAGGCTGGCTCCGAATGCCCGAAGACCAGGTGATCCCGGCTGACGACCACGCTGCGCCGTTCTGCGTGTGCGCCCGGCCGCAACTGGTAGACGGCTGCGTCGCCAAAGCTGATGGCGGTCAGCCCGTCGACCAGCCAGGTGTTGCGGCCGAAGCGCACATCCAGCATCGCGCGGCTGATCGGAAAGATGACGCGCTGCGAAGCCATGACGTAGGGCTCACTCCACTCATGGCCGTGCCCATGGGAGTGAACGTGCTCCACCTCGAACTCGCGTCCGGTGTAGAGAAGGGTTCGTTCCTGGGGCATGGGAGTTTGAAGTCAGGAGCGGCAGTGTCATGCAAACGGGTAAGGCCCGTCCAGTTTTCCGATGTGGCTCACATGGCTCACCATGCCATGCACTTCATCCCACAGGTGAAGCATGCAGCCCGGCCGCCCCAGGTAAGACGCCGGCACCGCATCGGGTGCCAGCTGAAGCGCGATTTCGGTCGTGCTGCTCGGGCAGGAACAGACGACCGTGCCCGCCCAGCGCCTGAGCATCGTGCGGTGCACGTGTCCGCAGAGCACGAGCTCGATGTTGTCGACACCGCGCACGATGGCCTCGAGCGGCGCCGTGTCCATGCAGCGGTAGGTGTCCATGTACGGAATGCCGCTGACGAAGGGCGGGTGATGCAGCATCAGCAGCGTCGGCTTCTTGCGGTCGGCCTCCAGCGTTCGCTGCAGCCATGCCAGGCCCTCGGCATCGATGTGTCCATGGTGCAGGCCGGGGATGCAGGAGTCGAGCGCGACGATGCGCACCGGGTGTTCGTCGATGCAATAGTGCAGCGCGCCCGTGGCTGGCAGGTAGGCGTGGTCCGCGAAGGCTGCGCGGAAGTTCTCGCGGTGGTCGTGATTGCCGGGAATGACGAGGTACGGAATCGCGAGCTTCGTCAGCAAACGCCGGACTTGCGCGTATTCCTCCGGCCGGCCTTCATCGACCAGATCGCCCGTCAGCAGCACCAGGTCAGGCTGGCGATCCAGCCCGTGCAAATGGTCGATGGCCTCGCCGAACATCCGGTTCGAATCGACCACGGCCTGGTACAGCTGCCCGGCAGGCCGGACATGAGGATCGGAAATCTGGGCAATGAGCATGGAAAGACGCCTCGAGGTTTCCTCCCATCAAGCAGGATTCGTTCCCTGCATCGACAGGCTCGCGGGTCAGATGCCGATGAACTCGGCCACCTCGGCCAGCGGTGCGCGTTCGGTCACGAGCGCGTCGAGCGGTCTTCCTCGGTCGGCGTAGCCGATGGACATACCGGTGAACAGCATGCGCTCGGGCGGCAGCGCGATGAACCGGCCGATAGTCTGCGGATAAATCGCCCAGCATTCCTGCGGACAGCTGTCGAGCCCCTCGGCGCGCAGCAGCAGCATCACGTTCTGCAGCATCATCCCGAGGTCTGACCACTGCGGCGGGCCCATGCGGCGGTCGACGGTGCAGAACAGCGCCAGCGGCGCACCGAAGAACTGGTAGTTGCGCGCAAACCATTCGCGCCGCGCGGCCTTGTCCTCGCGCGGGATGCCGAGGCGCGCGTACATCGCCTCGCCGACGGCGAAGCGGCGATCGCGGTAGGGGGCGACGAGTTCGCGTGGGTAGATGTCGTACTCGCTGCTTTCGCCAGCCGGTGCTTCCTGCACACGGGTGCGCATCAGCGCCTTGAGCTCGGCCAGGCGCTCGCCACCCACGACATGCAGATGCCAGGGCTGCAGGTTTCCGCCCGAAGGCGCGCGCAGGGCCTCCTGCAGCACGCGGCGGATGACCTCGGGTGCCACCGGCTTGTCGAGAAATTCGCGCACCGATCGGCGGCTCGCAACGGCTTCGTACACGTTCATGCTTTGGCTTTCTGAGGGGCGACGGCGTTCGTCATCCTGAATGAAGCCCATGCTAGGGCCAACCCTCGGACGCTCAATCGTCCGTTCCGACGATGTGGCGCGAAGGAGCCCCTGCCTACCATCCGGACCTGACGCAGCATGAGGTCGACTGCGCACAGGAGACAAAAACCATGCTTGGATTGATGCAAGACCGCCCGCTGTTGATCTCGTCGCTGATCGACCACGCGGCCACCTTCCACCCGCACGCCGAGATCGTGGGGCGCACGGTGGAGGGGCCGATCCACCGCACCCACTACGCGGAGGTGCGGCGCCGCTCCAAGCAGGTGGCCAACGCGATGAAGGTGCTGGGCATCGAGGCCGGCGACCGTGTCGGCACGCTGACTTGGAACACGTTTCGCCACCTCGCGCTGTATTTCGGTGTCTCGGGTTCGGGCGCGGTGCTGCACACGGTGAACCCGCGACTCTTTCCGGAGCAGATCGACTACATCGTCAATCATGCCGAAGACAAGGTGCTGTTCTGCGACACCACCTTCGCGCCGCTAGTCGAGAAGCTCGCGCCCCAGCTCAAGACGGTGCGCGCCTTCATCGCCATGACCGACCGCGCGCACATGCCCGCCATCGACGTGCCGAACCTCCTCTGCTATGACGAGCTGATCGGCGCGCAGAGCGAGGACTACCGCTGGCCCGAATTCGACGAGCGCACCGCCTCGTCGCTTTGCTACACCTCGGGCAACCCCAAGGGCGTGCTGTATTCGCACCGCTCCACCGTGCTGCACTCGCTGATGGAGTGCGCGCCCGACACCTTCGGCGTCAACTCGCAGATGACGTTGCTGCTCGCCGTGCCGATGTTCCATGCCAACGCATGGGGCATGCCGTACGCGGCAGCGATGGCGGGCGCGAAGCTGGTGATGCCCGGCCCGCACATGGACGGCCAGAGCCTGTATGAACTGATGCGCGACGAGGAGGTCGGTTTCTCGCAGGCCGTGCCCACCATCTGGCTGATGCTTTTCCAGTACTTCGATGCGCACCCCGAGATCGACACGCGCGCCATCGGCCTGAAGCGCATCGGCGTGGGCGGCGCCGCCACGCCGCGCAGCATGATCGAACGCTTCGAGCGCGACTTCGGTGCCGACTTCGTGCAGGGCTGGGGCATGACCGAGACCAGCCCCATCGGTGTGATCGGCAACCTGCTGCCCAAGCACCTGTCGATGCCGAAGGAAGAGCAGATGCGCGTGAAGATGCGGCAGGGCCGAGGCGTGTGGGGTGTCGAGCTGAAGATCGTCGACGAGAGCGGCCAGCGCCTGCCGCACGACGGCAAGGCCTTCGGCCACCTGCATGTGCGCGGCCCGTGGATCGCGAGCGGTTACTTCAAGAGCGAGGGCGGCCCGGTGCTCGACGGTGAGGGCTTTTTTCCGACAGGCGACGTGGCCAACATCGACGAAGACGGCTATGTGCAGCTGGTCGACCGCGCGAAAGACGTCATCAAGTCGGGCGGCGAGTGGATCTCGTCCATCGACCTGGAGAATGCCGCGAGCGCGCACCCGGCCGTGGCCGAGGCGGCGGTGATCGGCATCGCGCATCCGAAGTGGCAGGAGCGGCCGCTGCTCATCGTGGTGAAGCGCGCGGGCGCGGAGGTGACGGGCGAGGAACTTCTCACTTTTCTTGCAGCACGCGTGGCGAAGTGGTGGCTGCCGGACGACGTGGCTTTCGTCGACAGCCTGCCGCATACAGCCACCGGAAAACTCTTGAAGACGAAGTTGCGGGAACAGTTCAAGGGATATGTCGCGGCGAAGTCAGTTTGATGACTTGTTCGATTTTTCTGTGGACAACTCTGTGGGTTGTCGGAGGAGGGCCATAGCCAAAGCGAGGATTGACGGGGGTTCCCACCACGTTGCCTGTTGAATAGGCAGTGGTGCTGGCCGGGGGAAAAAGACAGCAGTTGTACCCGGGTGTATGCGGGAAAGCGTGGTAGCGGTGGACGGGTTTCGGCGTGCGGTTCGGCGGCCGCTTTCCGTTGGTTGACCGGATAGTTCCGCAGTCCCATGCGTTGCTGCGGACGAAGCGCAGTCTTTGGAAGGCCCCACGCCGCTGCTCGATGTTGCTGCGCATCGCGCATCGCTTCAGCGGTATCGCGGAGTTCGGGCCGGGAAGTGATTGGGCTGCGGACGCAGGATCAGTGCTTGTGATCGCCGTGCGCCGCAGTAGGCTTTGCCGATGCATTCAGCGCACGCACGGGCACCTTCACCTCCAGCGATTCGCGCTTGCCGTCCTGGCCCTCGAACACCAGCGTCAGCGGCACCGTGTCGCCTTCCTTCACCTGCTGCTTGAGGTCCAGCAGCATCACGTGATAACCGCCGGGCTTGAGCTCGACCGTCTTGCCTGCGGGCAGCGCAACGGACGGCACCTGCCGCATGCGCATCACGCCGTCCTGCATGGCCATCTCGTGGACTTCGACGACCGGCGTGACGGGCGAGCTGGCGGCGACCAGCTTCGTATCTTGCGCGGCGCTGAGCTGCATGAACGCGCCGGTGGCCTGCTGCTGCGGCACGGTGGCGCGGACCCAGGCCTCCTTGACGGTGACTTGTGCATGGGCGGTGGCCACGAGGAACGAGGCGGCCGAGAGGGCGAGGATGCGTGCAATGGGTGTCATGAGAAAAATCTCCTTGGATGGAATGGATTGATTGATTTGAAAGTCAGGCGCTTGTCTTGACGAGAATCTTGCGCAGGTCTTCGGCGCACTCCTGCGCGCCCTGTTCGTGGCGCAGGACCAGTCGGATCTTTCCTTCCGGATCGAACACGTAGCTGAAGGCCGAGTGGTCCATCGTGTAGGAAGAACCGGTGGGCACTTTCTTGTAGAAGACCTTGGCCGTCTCGCTGGTCTTTTGCAGGTCGCCGTAGAGCCCGATGAAGCTTGAGTCGAAGGCCTGCGTGTAGGCCTTCAGTACGACCGGCGAATCGCGCTCCGGATCGACGGTGACGAAGATCACCTGCAGGCGTTCGCCGTCGGCGCCGAGCATCTTGCGGATCTCGGCGGCGCGCACCAGTGCGGTGGGGCAGACGTCGGGGCACTGCGTGAAGCCGAAGAACAGCATCACGGCCTTGCCCTTGAAATCGGCCACGGTGCGTTCGTGGCCATCGGGGTCGGTGAGGCGGAAGTCCTGCGCGTAGTTGGCGCCGGTGATGTCGATGCCGTTGAAGCTGGTGGGCAGGACCTTGTCGCAGGCGGTGAGCGCGAGTGCGGCGAGGCCGCCGCCGGCTAGGATCAGATGGCGGCGCGAAAGTGTGGGAGGTCGTGTCGTGTGCATGAAGAAAGCTCTCTCTGGCGCTCGCACGGAGCGCCGACGCATGGATGACGGAATGCGCGATGCGGCAGCCGCCCTCGGGGCGGTCTCACATGCGCAAGAACCGGAAGCGACTCAGGAGAGCGAGGGAGGTCCGCGCGCCGGCAGCAGCGCCGCGGTGATGGCGGCGACGTGCGAGGACGCGATCGGCGCGGCCGCATGGGCTACGGGCACGACCGCAGGCAGCGAGACGCCAGGCGTTGCGGGCGGCGCACCGCCGAGCACGCACAGCGGGCAGTCGAGGTGGCCGGCGCCCAGTTCGTGCGCACCGTCGTCAGTGTGCACGATGGCCTTCACGGAACCGCTGCTCGAGCAGACCAGTTCCATCGTCAGCGGATGCACGACCGGCGAGGCGATGGCCACGCCGAGCGACAGCGCAAACCACAACAGTGCCCAGCGGATCAGTCCCACGCCGGGACGCCGCAAGCCTGCATGGGCGGCGTGCCTGTTCGGTGCGGCGTGGAAGGGCGTGGGCATCGGCGCGGATTATCGGCCACGTGCAAGGTCGAGCATGTGCAGCGCTTCGCCGATGGCAGGGCCTTGTTTATGCTAGTCGTCATGGATCAACTTCAAATCTCCACCGAGATCGACGATCTGGATGTGTCGCTCATCCATCGCTTCCTGTCGGAAGAGTCGGCGTGGGCGCAGCAGATTCCGATCGAGACCGTGCGCACATCCATCCGCAACTCGCTAAACTTCGGCGGCTTTCTCGGGGGCTCGCAAGTGGCGTATGCCAGAGTCGTGTCCGACTACGCCACGTTCGCCTACCTCGTCGATGTCTTCGTGCTGAAAGAACATCGGGGCAAGGGGTACAGCGCGGCGCTGGTCGCGGCGGTCATGGCACATCCGCAGTTGCAGGGGCTCAGGCGGTTCATGCTGGCGACCAGCGACGCACACGGGCTCTACGCGAAGTTCGGCTTCACGCCGTCGTCGCGGCCGCAGACGCTCATGGAGAAATACGTGCCGGATGCGTATCGGCGTGCGCCCTGACCGCCCCATCAGACACCTACCCGGAAGGCCGCACGCAGAGGCATGGGTGTGAAAAAGAAAAAGGCCTTGCAAGTCATTGACCTGCAAGGCTTTTCTGATTTTGGTGGCTCTTCACGGATTCGAACCGCGGACCTGTGGATTATGATTCCATCGCTCTAACCGACTGAGCTAAAGAGCCGTTTCAGCGTTTTGCGCCGAACCCAAAATTATAGCCCAGTCCGCGGGACCCGTTCAACCACCCGCCGGCAGCCTGCCCAATTCTTCCGACACCAGCCGCACGATCAGCCGGTCCAGCGTCTGGACCGAGTAGTTGCCGACGTCGTGCACCGTCTCCGAGCCCGGTCCGCTCGCGGGGTTCGAGCCCTCCTTGTAGGTCAGGAACACGAAGCGCCCGTCGGTGTACTGGGCGATCTGGCGCTGGATGTATTCGCCCTGCTTGTCGAGCCCGGAGGCGCCCACGCTGAACACCTTGATGCCCTTGCCCAGCGCCGCGACCATGTCGTCGTCGTACTGCGGGCCGCCGTAGTCGAGGTGCGGCGGGGCGTCGGCCAGCAGCACCACGAGGCGGGTGGTGCCGGTGCCGCGCCAGCTCAGCTTGTGGACCGTTTCGTTCAGCGCCTCGTTCATCGCCTCGGGGTAGTCGCCGCCGCCCGACGCCTGCAGCGCATCGAGCACGCCCTGGAAGGCGTTGAGGTCGTTGGTGAAATCGTGGCGGCGCACCATGAAGTCGTCGGTGCGGTCGCGGTAGGTCACCAGACCGAAGCAGGTGTCGGGGCGACTCGGCAGGCGCGCCACCTGGTCGGCGATGGTGCGTAGCGTGGTCTTGAGCTTGGCGATCTCGTCGTCCATGGAGCCCGTGGCGTCGATCAGGAAGACCAGGTCGAGCTGGGCGCGCGCGGGCGTGGCGCCGGGCTTGTCGAGCACCACGTCGACCGCGTTCTTCTGGCCGCGCTGCAGGAAGGCGGTGCTCTGCCGGCCATTCTTGCGGACCGTGACCTCGTACATCTGGCTGCGAGAAGTGTCGAAGGCATTCGGATGCAGCCAGGCGCGCCCGCCCGCCTCGGTGCGGGCCTACATGGCGGCGCCGCTCGGGGCCTGCACCGCCACTTCGGCATCGGGCACGACGGCGCCGCGCGCATCGCGCACCTGCAGCAGGTAGCGCATGCTGATGTCGCACTCGCGGTGCGTCACCTGGGTGCGGCCTCGGAAGTTCAGGTATTCGTTGAAGTCGGCGTTGTCGTCGACCATGCCGGCGGTGACGGGCTCGCTGGCCGGGCGTGCGGCCTGGGCCGGCGAGGCGTTGCTCACGCGGGGCGCGGAGGGGGCCGGCAGTGCGACGGCGGCAGGAGGGGCTTCCGCGACGGAGGGCAACGCCGCCAGTTCGCTGGCTGTCGAGCCGTAGGCCTTCGCACTGGCTGCCGCGGATGGCGATGCGGGTCTGCGCAATGCCCCCGTCGGAGGAGGCGGGGCGCCGGCGCTGACGTCCGACGCCGCATCGGCGAGGGCTCTCTTTTCCAGGCGGGCGGGGCCTCTTCCCATGCCGGGTGTCTCGTGGGTCTGGACCGGCCGTGCGCAATGCGTGGCGGAGGGCGCCTGGAAGTTCGGTTCGGCCTGCGTCACCTGCAGGGCCGGCTTGGGCCAGCGCACGGTGCCGACGGCCAGGGGCTCGGTGGCGCCGCAGGCGGTCAGCAGAAACTGGGTGCACAGCAGCACGACCAGCGGGCGGCGAAAACGGGGAGCGAAGGGCAGGGCCATGGAAGGACTCCGGGTTGTTGTGTGCAGGCTGATACGGTCGGCCCGCAGCAACGGGGTTAGGCCACGTGACTTTTTTTGTGAACACGAACCCCGATGCCGGCCGCCGCCCGTACAAGCTCAGGTGAAAATCATTCGATGTCCGCGCTTCCCCGCGCCCCTTCTGCCAAAGCCGCCACCGACGCGACGCCATGCCCGACGATCAGTTGATGCTGGCCTACGCACACGGTGACGCCGCCGCGTTCGACGTGCTCTATGCGCGCCACGAAGGCGGGTTGTTCCGCTTCGTCAAGCGACTGCTGGGCGCGCGGCTCGCGGCGCAGGCCGACGAGGTGTTCCAGGACACCTGGGTGCGGATCATCTCGGCGCGCGACAGCTTTTCGCCGCAGGGCGCCACCTGGCGCACCTGGGCCTTCACGATTGCGCACAACCTCGCGATGGACCGGCTGCGCGTGAGCGGGCGCGAAGTGGCGCTCGATACGCATCCGGACGACGACGGCGATGCCATCCCCACGCTCGACCGCGGCGTGCGCGGCGCCGTCGATGCAGCGGCGCATCCATCCGCTGAAGAGCTCGCGTTCTGGCGTGCCGCCGGCCGCCGCCTGCTGGCCTGTCTCGACGAATTGCCGGCCGATCAGCGCGCTGCATTCCTTCTGCACCATGAAGACGGCCTGACGGTAGAGGCTCTGGCGAAGAGTCTGGAGATCGGTTTCGAGACCGTGCGCAGCCGCCTGCGCTACGGCCTGCAGAAACTGCGCGGCTGTATGGAGCGCTACCTGTCGGTGCTGGAGCAGCGCGCATGAGCAACAGCAACGACAACACGGATTTCAACAACGGCGCCGACGCGTTGCGCGACCCGGTGCTGCGTCGCGCGCTGGACCATGCGCCCGATCACGATGCCACGCCCGATCCGCGGACCCGCGACGCGATCCGGAAGATGGCCACAATTTTGCGGCAGCGCCTGCGTTGACGCCCGTGTCGGCAGCCAATGGCGCGAATGCCGCGCCGTGGTGGCGGCGCCTGTTCGGCGGCGGTGGAACGGGAGCGCGCATGCCGTGGAACGCGGCCTTTGCGACCGTGCTCGTGGCGACTTTCGTGACCGTGCTCTGGCACCGCGAGCCGGTGCCCGATGCGCAGCTCGACGGCGAAGCGCGGGTCGCCGGGGCGGCTGCGCCGGCCCCAGCCCCGGCCCAACCTTCGGCACAGTCGGCGCCGCAGTCGCCCAGCCCCGCGGTCGT
>CAMATD010000007.1 GCA_945860785.1 Variovorax sp. YR752
GCTGCTCGGGGCGCTGCTCGGGGCGCTGGCCGGGGCGCTGGCCGCCCCAGTGTGCGCCCAGACGCTCACCGTCGGCCTGAAGGGCGAGCCGATGTCGCTCGATCCGGCGTTTCGCGCCATCACCACCGACATGGAAGTGGCGCAGCACATCTTCGAGCCGCTGGTGACATCGGATGCCGACATGAAGCTCCAGCCCGCGCTGGCCATCGAATGGAAGCTGGTCGAGCCTACGCTGTGGGAGTTCAAGCTGCGGCCCGGCGTGAAGTTCTCCGACGGCACGCCCTTCACGGCCGACGACGTGGTGTTCTCGCTCGACCGGCTCTTCAAGGTGCCCAACAGCCCGTCGCCGATGTCGGTGTTCGCGCGCGGCATCAAGCAGGCGCGAGCGGTCGACCTGCTCACCGTGCGCATCGAGACCAGCGCGCCCAACCCCAGCCTGCCGCGCTCGATGGAGCGGCTCATGATCATGTCGAAGAAGAGCGCTTCGGGCCCCGCGCCCGAGGGCAAGACCACGGCGCAGCTCAACGGCGGCGACGGCCTCGTCGGCACCGGGCCCTTCGTCTTCGCGTCGTGGAGCCGCGGCGCAGAGATCGTGCTCGCACGCAACCCGCAGTATTGGGGCGCCCCGTGTCTTGGCAGAAGGTGGTGCTGCGCTTCATGACCAACCCGGCCGCGCGGCTCAGCGCGCTGCTGTCGGGTGGCGTCGACATCATCGAAGACCCCGCGCCCGACGACCTGCCGCGGCTGCTGAAAGACCCGCAGGTGAAGGTGTCGAGCGCGCCCACCACGCGTCTCATCTACATCGGTCTGGACAGCGCCGCGCCCGACTTCGCGGGCCTGAACGCCAACCCGCTGAAGGACGTGCGCGTGCGTCGCGCGCTGGCGCTGGCCATCGGCCGCAAGGTGCTCGGCGAACGCATCATGGAAGACGTGGGTCTGCCCACCGCCGGCACCATCGTGCCCATGATGGAAGGCGGCGGCACCGGTGCGAAGCTGCCACCGGCCGACGTCGCGGGCGCGAAGAAGCTGCTGCAGGAAGCCGGCTATCCCAACGGCTTCACGATGACGCTGGGCGCGCCCAACGGCCGCTACATCAACGACGCCAAGGTGGCGCAGGCGGTGGCGTCGATGTGGGGCCGCGCGGGCGTGAAGGTGTCGCTCGACACACCCACCACTGCCATCTTCTTCAAGAACCTCGTGGCCTACGACTATCCGAGCCACATCACGGGCTGGGCCGACACGGTGCCGGCCGAGCGCATGCGCGCGCTGTTCGCCACGCGGGGCGACAAGCCCGGCGACGGCGCCACCAACTACGAGCGCTACAAGAACCCCGAACTCACCGCGCTCATCGACCGCGCCTCGTCCACGCTCGACGAAGCCGAGCGCATCGCGCTCGTGCGCAAGATCGAAAGAACCGCCGTCGACGACGACGTGGCCGTGATCCCGCTGCACTTCGAGAAGACGGCCATGGCCATGCGCAAGGGCCTGAGGTACGCCACGCGGGCCGACTAGATCTACATGTCGCAGTACGTGCGGCCCGATGGCGCGGCCGTGGTCGAGCGCGGCAAGTAGGCAGACATGCCAGCCTTCGTCTTCGCGCGGCTGATGCAGGCCGCCATCGTGCTGCTGGCGGTGTCGGCGCTGGTGTTCCTGGGCGTCTACGTCATCGGCAATCCGGTCGACGTGATGATCAACCCGCTGGCCACGCAGGCCGAGAAGCTGGCCGTGGCGTAGTCGCTGGGCCTCGACCAGCCGGTGTGGGTGCAGTACGGGCGCTTTCTGGCCGGCGCACTGCACGCCGATTTCGGCCGCAGCTTCCTGGCTGGCCAACCCGCAATGCAGCTGATCTTCGAGCGCGTGCCCGCCACGCTCGAGCTGGCCGTGATGGCCATGCTCGTCGCCACGCTCATCGGCGTGCCGCTGGGCCTGTATGCGGCGGTGCGGCCGGGCGCGTGGCTCGCGCGCGCGGGTATGGGATTCTCGATCGTGGGGCTGAGCCTGCCGTCGTTCTGGATCGCTATCGTGCTCATCATGGTGCTGGCCGTGTGGGCCGGCGTGCTGCCGTCCTGGGGTCGCGGCGACACGCGCGTGCTGTTGGGCATTCCGTGGAGCTTTCTCACGCTCGACGGCCTCAGCCACATCGTGCTGCCGGCGCTCACGCTGGCCTTGCCCAAGATCGCGCTGCTCGCGCGGCTGACGCGCGCGGCGGCCATGGAGATCGTGGGCAGCGAGTACATGCAGTTCGCGCGCGCCAAGGGCCTGTACCGCTCGCGCATCGTGGGCGTGCACCTGCTGCGCAACCTCATGGTGCCGCTGGTGACGGTGATCGGCATGGAATTCGGGCGGCTCGCCGCGTTCTCAGTCATCACCGAATCGATCTTCGCTTGGCCCGGTGCGGTCGAGCTGCTCATCGATTCGATCGTGCAGCTCGACCGGCCCGTGGTGGTGGCCTACGTGATGGTGGTGGTGTCGTTCCTCGTGGTGCTAAACCTCGTGCTCGACCTGATGTACGGCGTGCTCGACCCGCGCATCCGTTTGAAAGCGGGTGCCGCATGACCAAGCTCCCGCCGCCGATGAGCGCCGCCGCCGTGCCCTCGACACGCCCGCCCAGGGGCCGCTGGCGAACCACCTTCGAGCGCCTGTTCGAAAGCCGCGTGGCGACCTGCGCCAGCATGGTGCTGGCGCTCATCGTGCTGGCCGCGCTGCTGGCGCCGTGGATCGCGCCGCAGAACCCTTATGACCTCGCGAGCCTCGACATCCTCGACTCGAAGCTGCCGCCGGGCGGCCTGTCGGGCGACGGCAGCATGCGCTACTGGCTGGGCACCGACGAGCAGGGGCGCGACATGCTCTCGGCCATCCTGTTCGGGCTGCGCATCAGCCTTTACGTGGGCGTCCTGGCCACGCTGGGCGCGCTGCTCATCGGCACGCTCATGAGCCTCACCGCGGCGTTTGCGCGCGGCTGGGTCGACGCGCTGATCATGCGCATCGTCGACATCCAGCTCGCACTGCCGGGCGTGCTCATCGCGCTGGTGCTGCTGGCGATCCTGGGCAAGGGCGTCGACAAGGTGGTGATCGCGCTCATCGTCGGCGGCTGGGCCTACTTCGCGCGCGCGGCACGGGCCGCGGCCATGGTGGAGCGCGACAAGGAATACATGGAGGCGGCCGTGTGCCTGGGCTTCGGCCGCGCGCGCCGGTTGCTGCGGCACCTGCTGCCCAACTGCATGCCGCCGCTGATCGTGATCGCGACCATCGAGTTCGCCGAAGCCATCGCGGCCGAGGCGGCGCTGTCCTTCCTGGGCGTGGGTGTGCCGGTGAGCGAGCCTTCGCTGGGCATGCTCACGGCCAACGGCTTCGACTACCTGATGTCGGGGCGCTACTGGCTGTGCCTGTTTCCGGGGCTGGCGCTGGCCATCGCCATCCTGGCCTTCAATATCGCCGGCGACCGGTTCCGCCAGATCGTCAATCCGAGGGGCGAACGATGAACGTGTCGAACATGCAGCCGGGTACGCAGCAAGAGGCCGTGCTGTCGGTCGCGGGCCTGAAGACTTGGTTCGCCATGCGCGAGGGCATGGTGCGCTCGGTCGACGGCGTGGACCTGGAACTGGCGCGCGGCGAGATCGTCGGTCTGGTCGGCGAATCGGGCTCGAGCAAGAGCGTGACGGGCTTCTCGATCATGGGGCTGGTCGATCCGCCGGGCCGCGTGGTCAGCGGACGCGTGCTGCTGGGCGGACGCGACCTGGTCGCCGAAACGCCCGAGGCATTGCGCTCGTTGCGCGGGCGCAAGCTGGCGATGATCTTCCAGGACCCGATGATGACGCTCAACCCGGTGCTCAGCGTCGGCACGCAGATGACCGAAGCCGTCACGGCGCACGCGAAGGTGTCAAGGAGGCAAGCGCGCGAGCGCGCGCTGCAAAGCCTCGTGCGCGTGGGCATCGCCGCGCCGGAAAAACGGCTAGCCGCCTATCCGCATGAACTCTCGGGCGGCATGCGCCAGCGTGTGGCCATTGCCATCGCATTGCTGCACCAGCCCGACGTGATCATCGCGGACGAGCCCACCACCGCGCTAGACGTCACGATCCAGGGCCAGATCCTCTATGAGGTGCAGCGCCTGTGCCGCGAGTCACGCACCGCGCTGCTTTGGATCACGCACGACCTGGCCGTGGTGGCGGGGCTGGCCAACCGCGTGGCCGTGATGTATGCCGGGCGCATCGTCGAATCGGCGCCGACGCGCGCGCTCATCGAAAGGCCGCGCCACCCTTACACGGCCGGGCTCATTGGCGCCGTGCCTCGCATCGGGCAGGCGCATGGCCAGGCGCTTGCGCAGATTCCTGGCAGCGCGCCCAACCCGCTCGAGCCGCGCACGGGTTGTTCGTTCGCGCCGCGCTGTTCGCGTGCGCAGCCGAAGTGCCGCGAACACGAGCCCGAACTCACATCACCCAGCCCCGGCGTCAGCTGGCGCTGCTGGTTTCCACTCGGCACCGCGGAGGCCGCATGAGCAGCACGGCACCATTGCTCGAACTCAAGGCCGTCGAGAAACGCTACGGCACGCGCAGCGGCGGCATGGGCGCGGCGTTGATGTCTCGCTTCGGCCTGCGCGCGCCGGCAAGCGAAGTGCATGCGGTGCGCGACGTCGACCTGTCGGTGCGGCCCGGCGAAGTGGTCGGGCTCGTGGGCGAGTCCGGCTGCGGAAAGAGCAGCCTGGGCCGCTTGGCCGCGGGCATCGCCAGGCCGAGCGGCGGCCAGATCATGTTCCGCGGCGAAAACGTCGATGCGCTCGACGCAACGAGGCGGCGGGCCTTCGACCTCGGCGTGCAGATGGTGTTCTAGAACCCGTTCGCGTCGCTGAACCCGCGCATCCGCGTGGGCGAAGCCATCGGCGAAGCGGCGCGCGTACACGGCCTGGTCGCGAAGGCCGAGCTGGTCGATCACGTCGCTCAACTGATGCACAAGGTCGGGCTCGACCCGAGCTATGCGCAGCGCTTTCCTCATCAGTTCTCGGGCGGCCAACGCCAGCGCATCGTCATTGCGCGAGCGTTGAGCGTGCAGCCAACACTGCTGATCTGCGACGAGGCCGTCGCCGCGCTCGACGTGTCGGTGCAGGCGCAGGTGTTGAACCTGTTCATGGCGCTGCGCGACGAGATGAACCTGGGCTACCTGTTCATCAGCCATAACCTTGCGGTGGTCGAGCGCATGGCCGACCGCGTGCTCATCATGTACCTGGGGAAGATCGTGGAATCGGCCCCGGCGCGCGATCTGTTCGCGCGGCCGTCGCACCCCTATACGCGAGCGCTGCTCAACGAGATTCCGTCGCTCGACGGTGGTGCGCGTGTCTACATCCCCATCAAGGGCGAGCTGCCTTCGCCGCTGAACCCGCCGGGCGGCTGCGCATTCCATCCGCGCTGCCCGCACGCGATGCCGGTGTGCAGCCAGCAAAGCCCGGAACTCAGGGCCGTGGCGCCCGGGCATTCGAGCGCCTGCCACCTTGATGCAAGGTAGCGCGAGTAAATCGCTCCGGGCACGCCTCGGGCGAGGACGCGGCGAGGAATGTTGACGAGACTCTGTCGCCCGACGGAACGAACGCCAGCCAACTACATCGATTCCGCGTTGAACATCGGGACCTTCACGCCATAGGTCACATCACGATCGATTCGATGCCTTCGGTCAAAGTGGCGACGAGTCCGATACCGGCCACCGCAGAAGCCCTCAGCCCTGCTTGCGCATCGCAAAGCAAGCCCCGGCCACGAGGATGAAGGCCCCGATGATCACCTTCTGCCAGGTGCTGGGCACGCCCGCCAGGATCAGCACGTTGTTGATCAGCGTGACCCGCACCACGCCGAGCAGCGTGCCGCCCACGGTGCCGCTGCCGCCGGTGATGCGCGCGCCGCCGAGGATCACGGCGGCGATCACGTCCAGCTCGTTGCCCACCAGGTCGAAAGGATTGGCCAGCCGCGTGCTCGACACATGCACGATGCCCGCGAGGCCCGAGAGGAAGCCCGCGTACGCGAACACGAAGACGTGAACGGTGCGCAGGTTGTAGCCCAGCCGCTCCGCAATCGCCAGGCTGCCGCCGATGGCATACACCGCGCGGCCGATCAGCGTGCGGTTCAGCAGCCACCAGGTCAGCACCGCCGCACCGGCCAGCACCAGCACGGTGGCCGGCAGCACCGCGTGCAGGCCCTGCGGCGTGTCGAAGCGCCAGAGCGCGAGCTTGCCGAAGGAACCCATCGGCAGCGGCACGTTCATGAAGAACACGGTGCCGACAAAGGTCAGCAGGATGCCGCGGTACAGGTACTGCGTGCCGATGGTCACGATCAGCGAGGGCGCCTTGAGCCAGTGCACCAGCAGGCCGTTGAGCACGCCGAGCACCGCGCCGCTGGCCGCACCCGCCACCAGCAGCAGCGCGATCGGCGCTTCCGGAAAGTATTCAACACGAGCTTGGTGATGCTGTACATCGTGAGCGCGGCAATCGCCGCGAACGACACGTCGATGCCGCCCGCGGCCAGCACGATCAGCACGCCGAGCGCGAACAGGCCCAGCACCGTGCAGGCGCGCACGATGTCGAACAGCACCGGCAACTGGAAGAAGCTGGGATTGATCGCGCCCACCACCAGGCTCACCAGCACGATCAGCGCCAGCGTGAAGACCGAAGGACGCTGCGCGAGCCAGTGGCGCCAGGACGTGCGGGCCCGGGGCTCGGGGGGCGCGGGCACAGCGGGGGTGTGCGCTTGCATGGTGGAAGCCGTCATGAGAATGCGGGAGAGGGTGTATCGGAAACCAGCGCGCGGTACAGCTCGCTTTCGGCCAGCCCTTGCGCGTCGAAGTCGTGGGCGATGCGGCCCTTGCGCATCAGCAGGATGCGGTCGCAGTTCTGCAGCAGCTCCTGCAGGTCGTCGCTGACCAGGATCACGCCCAGCCCCTGCTCGGCCAGCCGCTGCACAATGCGGTAGATGGTGTCCTTGGAGCCGACGTCCACGCCCACGGTCGGGCCGTGCAGGATCAGCACCCGCGGATCGATGGCGAGCCAGCGCCCGATCAGCACGCGCTGCTGGTTGCCGCCCGAGAGCGACTGCACCGGCCGGTCCACGTCGGGCGTGGCGATCTGCAGGTCGGCGACCGTGCGTTCGGCCAGCGCCTGGCACTGGCGCGCATCGAGCGCGCCGAAGCGGCCACGCAGGCGGCTGAGCACGGCCGTGACGATGTTGTTGCGGATCGGCTTGTCCAGAAAGAGGCCTTCGCTGAGCCGGTCTTCCGGCACATAGCCGATGCCCTGGCGGATGCCGTCGGCCGGTGTCTTCAGCACGATCTCCTTCGACGCGAGCGAGATGCGGCCACGGTCCGCGGCCTGCACGCCCGCGAGCGCCATCGCCAGCTCGTTGCGCCCCGAGTCGAGCAGCCCGGTGATGCCCAGGATCTCGCCCTTGTGCAGCGTGAAGCCCACGTCGCTGAACTGCGTGCCGCGGCCCAGCGACTCGACCTTGAGCAGCACGTCGCCGTCGTGCGAGCGATGGCGATAGCGTGCACCGTCGAGCTGCTTGCCGGTCATCCAGTGCGCGAGTTCGGCCTTGGTGAAGTCCTTGATCGGCCCCTGCGCGACCTTGGTGCCGTCGCGGAACACGATGGCCTGGCCACCCATGGCCATGCACTCGTCCAGCTTGTGGCTCACGAACAGCACCGCCACGCCCTGCGCGCGCAGGGCCTCGACCACGTGCACGAGGTTGTCCACCTCCTTCTGCGTGAGCGAGGTGGTGGGCTCGTCCATGATGACCATGCGCGCGCGCGTGGCCACGGCGCGCGCGATCGCCACCAGCTGGCGCGTGGCGATCGGCAGCTCGTCGACGCGGCGCGCCAGGAAGGCGGCATCGGTCGGCAGCTTCACCGTCTCCAGCGCGCGCACGGCCGTGGCCGCCACCGCCTTGCGGTCGAAACGACGCGCCAGCTTGCCGCTGGTGCTCACCAGCTGCTCGCTGAGTGCGACGTTCTCGGCCACGCTCATGTTCGGCAGCAGGGACAGGTCCTGGTAGACCGTCTCGATGCTGAGGGTGAGCGCCTCCAGCGGCGACAGCGCATCGTGCGGCCTGCCGTCGATCACGATGCGGCCCTGGCTCGGCGGCTGCGCGCCCGAGATGATCTTGATCAGCGTGCTCTTGCCGCAGCCGTTCTCGCCGAGCAGGTGGTAGATCTCGCCGGCCTCGATCGTCAGGTCGATGCCGCGCAGCGCATGCACGCCCGCGAAGCGCTTGTGCACGTCCTGCACTTCGAGGAAGACGCGGCGCCCGGCCGGGGCGTGCGTGGGGGGCGCTGCTGCAAGGGTCATGGTTCGCAGGCTCAGAAGGCGTACTTCTTGTAGTTCTGCTTGTCGACCTCGACCCAGGCTTGGCCCGTGACGATGACGCCGACGCCAGGTCCCTTCTTGACCGAGACCTTGTTGTAGCCCGGCACGCCCATGTCGGCACCATCGGCGATGGTCTTGCCGTCGATCAGCATCTTGGCCGCCTTGTTCATGACGATGCCGGCATCCTTCGGGTCCCAGAAGGCGATGCCGCCGACCGCACCCGACTCGAGGAACTTGGCCGCCTCGCTCGGCAGCCCGGTGCCGAAGACGCAGACCTTGCCCTGCAGGCCCGCTTCTTCCACGGCGCGGCCGATGCCCAGCACGTCGAGCGACGACGAGCCCTGGAAGCCCTTCAGGTCGGGGTGCTTGCGCAGCATTTCCTTGGCCTTGCCGTAGGCCTTCTCGGCATCGTTGAGCGATTCGTTCTTGGCATCGACCAGCGTCATCTTGGGGTACTTCTTCGCGTTCGAGGCACCGCCGTCGGCCCACTGCACCTGCGACTGGCTGCCCAGCGAACCCACCAGCGAGGTCCACTTGCCCTGCTGGCCCATGCAGGCCGAGAGGCGCTCGTTGATGCGCGCGCCGTAGGCGGTGTTGTCGAAGGCCTCGATGTCGACCATGGTGTTCTTCTGGTTGTCGGCCTCGTGCGTCACGACCTTGATACCGCGCTCCATCGCGCGCTTGAGCACGGGCTCCAGCGTGGGCGGGTCCATCGAGACCACGGCGATGGCGTCGACCTTCTTGGCCACCAGGGCTTCCACCAGGCGCTGCTGCTGTGCGGCGTCCGACTGGGCCGGGTCGATCTGGCGCGTGGCCACGCCCGGCGTGTTCGCGCCGAATTCCTTCACGCCCACTTCCATGCGGTTGAACCAGCTGATGCCCGTGATCTTGACCACGGTGACGATGTCTTGCGGCTTGCCCGGTGCGTGCAGCGCCGAGGCGAAAGCCACGGTGGTGAGTGCGAGTACGGCGCAGGCGATCCTTGTTTTCTTCAGCATTTCTTGTCTCCTAGCCCTCGGGGTTTCTTTGCGTCGCGCCAGGAGGGAGCTGGTGCGGCGGTGCGCTGGTGCGCGAAGTGGAAAGAAAGACGCGCAGGTCGTGCAGGCCGAAGCGCCCGTACGCCAGGAAGAACAGCAGCAGGAGGCCCCAGGCGCAGTCGCGGAAGAAGTTGGAAATGCCCAGCAGGTTGCAGGTGCTCGACAGCAGCTGCAGTGCCACCGCCGAGAAGAACAGGCACACCATGCGTCCGTAGCCGCCCTGCGGCCGCACGCCCGCCATCACCGTGATGAGGATGGCGATCAGCAGGTAGGAGTTGCCGTAGTCCGACTTCACGCTCGCGGTGCGCGCGGCGATGATCACGCCGGCCACTGCCGCGAGCACCCCGCACAGCGCATAGTCGCCATCAGCATGCGAGGCTGCGAGATGCCTGCATAGCGCGCCGCCTTGGCGTTGGTGCCGAGCAGGAACAGGCGCGGATGCCGAAGGGGCTCTGCCGCAGCAGCCAGCCGACGGCCAGCAGCATGACGAGGAAGATCACGAACGGAATCGGCACGCCCAGCACCATCTCGTTGCCGATGGCCGAGAGCGCCTCGGCATCGCCCACGCGCAGGCTGGAGCCGCCGGTGCGCACCACGGCCAGGCCGGTGTAGAGCAGCTGCGTGCCCAGCGTGCAGAGGATGGGCGTGAGACCCGCCTTCGCGATCAGCACGCCGTTGAGCAGCCCGCCGGCCAGGCCAACCGCCAGCGCGATGACGGCGAACCAGCCGGTGTAGAGCCACGGCGACACATCGGGCGCGGCCAGCTGCGGCGCGAGCGTGGCGGCCACCACGCCGGCCAGGTTGGCCAGCGCCACGCCCGACAGGTCGATGCCGCCGTTGCCCGAGATCATCGACAGCGCCACGCCCATGGCCAGCAGGCCGAGTTCGGGCAGCTGGCCGCCCATGGACTGGAAGTTGTAGACGTCGAGAAAGTCCCCTTTGGACAGCACCGTCGCCACCACGAGGATGAGGACGTTGATGCCGACCAGGAAGTTGAGTTCGCGGTCTGAAAACTTGAGCTTCATGGGCGGGGTCCTGTCAGGCGACGCGGCCCAGCAGCGCATCGACCTCGGCGCGCGTGGGCATCGAGGGCGCCGTGCCGGCACGCGTCACCGAGATGGCCGCGACCGCCGCGCCGAAGCGCGCCGCCTCGCGGGCGGTGGCGCCTTCGGCCAGCGCGGCCGCAAAACCGCCGTTGAAGGCGTCGCCCGCGCCGGCGGTTTCCTTCACCGCGCCGGCGCGGAACACCGGAATGTGCTCGGAGCCCTCGGCACTGAGCAGCAGGGCGCCCTTGTCGCCGAGCGTGATGAGCGCGCAGCCCACGCCTTTGGCGAGGAAGAAGTCGCCCGCGCGGCGCGCGTCCTCGATCGTCTCGACGGGCATGCCGCTCAGGGCTGCTGCTTCGTGCTCGTTGGGCGTGATGTAGTCACACAGCGCGTAGAGCGCGTCGTCGAAGGGCAGGGCGGGCGCGGGGTTGAACACGGTGACCGTGCCGGCTTCGCGCGCAATCTCCAGCCCGCGCCGCGCGGCGCGGCCGGTTGCTCGAGCTGGGTGACGAACACGCGCGCGCCGCGGATCGCATCGGCTGCCGCGTCGACGTCGGCGGCATCGATCAGCATGGCTGCGCCCGGCACCACGATGATGGCGTTGTCGCCGGTGACTTCATGAACGTAGATGAACGCCGCGCCGGTCGGCTGCGCCGCCACTTGCGGTGCACGCGGCGTGATGCCTTCGCGCGACCACAGGGCGAGCGCGTCGTTGCCGAAGGCGTCCTGCCCCAGCTTGGAGATGAACGTCACACGGGCGCCTGCGCGTGCGGCTGCCACGGCCTGGTTCGATCCCTTGCCGCCCGGGCCCATCGCGAAGCCCGAGCCGGCGATGGTCTGGCCCACGCCCGGAAGGCTGGACGCACGAAACGCGAGGTCGGCAACGAAGATGCCGAGGACGGCCACGCCGTGCTGCCTGGAAGTGACGACGGTCATGGGGTCAGTCCTGCGGCGCGAGCACGCCCTTTTTGAAGATGAAGCAGCCGTAGAAGCGGCGCTCGCCGGTGGCGATCACGCAGTAGGCGCGGCGCGCAGCTTCATAGAAGGCGAAGCGTTCGATCGAGCCCAGCGGGCGCACGCGTCCCTCGGCGGCGTCGATCTCGCGCTGCATTTCCTGCTGCACCGGCGGGATCTCGTTCGGCTGGCCCATGATTTCCATGCGGCGTGCCGGATCGTCCACCGCCTCGTCGAGCGGCAGCACCGACAGGATCGCGCGGGCCGCTTCCGTGGTGCCCACGCCATCGATGCGCAGCAGCCGGCCCAGCGTGGTCTGGCGCGCCACCGAATCGGCCGGAAAGTTGGCGTCGCACAGCACCAGTTCGTCGCCATGACCCATGGCGCGCAAGGCGTACAGCACGTCGGCATTGAGCAGCGGATGGATGGACTTCAGCATGCGGACTCCCTGGAATGGAACGGTTCGTGTGGCAGTGATGTTAGAGAAAGAAAACGTTTGCGCAAACGTTTTCTATTTGGGGATTTCCCTTGGTTTTCGGGGTTCTGGAGGCACTGCCGGCGTTCATTCGCCATAGGGAATCCAGATGTTCTTGACCTGCGTGGCATGCCGCAGGAACAGCGGGCCTTCGGCCGCCGCGCCGTCGTGCCAGTCGGTGGCCAGGCCGTGGTCGACCAGCGTGCGCTTGAGGTTGCCGATCGACAGCCGCTCGGCGTTGCGCGACAGTTCCTTCGCGCCGAAGACCCACAGCGCATCGACGTCGTCGTGCTCGGCCAGCGTTTGCGCAAGGCCGGCGACCGGGCCGGTCACGAGGTTGAGCACGCCGGCCGGCAGGTCGGAGGTCTCGAGCACCTGGTAGAAGTCGGTCGCGATCAGCGGGTGCTTCTCGCTCGGCACGATCACCGTGCGATTGCCCATGGCGAGCAGCGGCGCGAGCAGGCTCACGAAGGACAGCAGCGGCGCCTCGTCGGGGCACACCACGCCGACCACGCCGATGGCCTCGACGGTGGCCAGTGCGACGCCGCGCAGCGGTGGCACGTGCACCGTGCCTTCGTATTTGTCGGCCCATGCACCGTAGGCGAAGAGGCGGCTCACGGCGGCGTCGACTTCGGCCTGCGCGGCGCGCGCGGCGATGCCGGTCAGGCTCGTGAGGCGCGCGGCGAATTCGCCGGCGCGTGCCGAGAGGTTTTCCGCCAGGTAGTAGAGCGCCTGGGCACGGCGGTGCGGCGTGGCGCTCGACCAGCCCGCGGCGGCGCGCGCGGCGGCCACGGCATTGCGGATGTCCTTGCGGTTGCCGGTGCCCACCTCGCCGAGCCGTTGGCCGGTGGCGGAGAACACGGGGTGCGACAGCTCGCCGTCCGGGCGCACCTGCTTGCCGCCGACGAACAGCTTGGCCGTGCGGTCGATGGCCGGGAGCCCTGTGGCGACCGGCGCCTTGTCCGTTTCGTTCGCAGCTTCTGCAGCCGCAGTTGCCGAACGCGGCTTGCGCTCTGCCCATGCGCGCGGCTTCAGGTATTCGTAGCAGCCTTCGCGTCCGCCTTCGCGGCCGTAGCCCGATTCGCGGTAGCCGCCGAAGCCCACGCCCGCGTCGAACAGGTTGGTCGCATTGACCCACACCACGCCGGTCTGCAACTGCGGCGCGATGCCCAGCGCAAGGCCGATGGTCTCGCTCCACACGCTGGCCGCGAGCCCGTAGCGCGTGTTGTTGGCCAGCGCCACCGCTTCGTCGGGCGTGCGGAAGGTCATGGTCACCAGCACCGGGCCGAAGATCTCTTCGGTCGCGACGGTGGACGCCGGATGCACGCCCGTCAGCAGCGTGGGCGGGAAGAAGCTACCGCCCGCGGGCAGCGCGCCCGGCGGCTGGTAGCACGCCGCGCCTTCGCGCACGCCGGTTGCCACCAGCGAACGCACGCGCTCGAGCTGCGAGGGGTCTGATCAGGCTGCCGATGTCGACGCCTTGTCCAGCGGCAGGCCCACGCGCAGGCTCTGCATGCGGCGCTTGAGGCGTTCGATGAAGTCGGCCGCAATGCCCTCCTGCAGCAGCAGCCGCGAGCCGGCGCAGCACACCTGGCCCTGGTTGAACCAGATGGCGTCGACCACGCCTTCCACGGTGGCATCGATGTCGGCGTCGTCGAACACGATGAAGGGCGACTTGCCGCCCAGCTCCAGCGTGAGCGATTTGCCCGAGCCGGCGGTGGCCTCGCGGATCAGGCGGCCCACGTCGGTCGAGCCGGTGAAGGCGACCTTGTCGATGCCTTCGTGCGCGACCAGCGCCGCGCCCGTGGCGCCGTCGCCGGTCACCACGTTCAGCACGCCGGCGGGCAGGCCCGGCCTCGCCGCGAGCTCGGCGAACAGCAGGGCGCTCAGCGGCGTGAACTCCGCGGGCTTGAGCACCACCGTGTTGCCCAGCGCGAGCGCGGGCGCGATCTTCCAGGCCAGCATTAGCAGCGGGAAGTTCCAGGGAATGATCTGGCCGATCACGCCCAGCGGCACCTGGTCGGCGAACTCGCGCTCCTGCAGCTGGGCCCAGCCGGCGTGGTGATAGAAGTGGCGCGCCACCAGCGGCACGTCGAGGTCGCGGGTCTCGCGGATCGGCTTGCCGTTGTCCAGCGCCTCGACCACCGCGAGCAGCCGCGCATGGCGCTGCACCATGCGCGCCAATGCGTACAGGTGCCGTGCACGGCCGTGGCCGCCGAGCGCCAGCCAGCCGGGCTGCGCGGCGCGCGCCGCGGCGACGGCGGCATCCACATCCTGCGCGGACCCTTGTGCGATGCCGGCGAGCCGCTGGCCCGTGGCCGGTTCGGCCGTGTCAAAATGCGGGCCGGCCGATGCGGCGGTGAAGCGGCCGCCGATGAAATGGCCGAAGCCCTCCGCATGGCGCGCGAGCCATTGGCGGGCGTCGGTGTCGCTCTCGGGCGCGGGGCCGTAGTCCATGGTGTCGAAATAGCGTGCGACGCTGCTGTTGCTCATCGGGTCATCCGATCGGGTGGCGGTGGAAGGCCGAGTAGCGGCCCGTGACGTGGTGTTCCAGCTGGCGCTCGATGTCGGCCAGCAGGGTGGAGGCGCCGATGCGGAACAGTTCGGGCTCGAGCCAGGCGCGGCCCAGCTCTTCCTTCATGAGCACCTGGTAGTCGAGCGCGGTCTTGGCGGTGGAGACGCCGCCGGCGGGCTTGTAGCCCACGCGAAAACCCGTGCGGGCTTCGTACTGGCGGATCATGCGCAGCATCACCAGCGTGACCAGCGGCGTGGCGTTCACGCCTTCCTTGCCGGTGGAGGTCTTGATGAAATCGGCGCCGGCCATCGATGCAGACCATCGAGGCCTTGGCCACGTTGCGCAGCGTCTTGAGTTCGCCCGTCGCGAGGATGGCCTTGACGTGCGCTTCGCCCGCGGCGAGGCGAAAGTCGCGCATCTCGTCGTAGAGCTTGAGCCACTGGCCGGTGAGCACGTGTTCGCGCGTGATGACGATGTCGATCTCGGCCGCGCCGTCGCGCACCGAGGCTTCGATCTCCTTGAGCTTGAGCTCGTGCGGAATCAGCCCGGCCGGAAAGCCCGTGGACACCGCCGCCACCGGAATGCCGATGCCCGCGAGCGCATCCACGGCCGTGGCCACGAAGCGGTGATAGACGCAGATCGCACCGGTGTGCAACGTGCGGTCCGCAAAGCCCAGCGCGGCCAGCAGGTCGGGGCGCACGGGCGTCACGGCCTTGGCGCACAGCCTGCGCACGCGCTCGGCCGTGTCGTCGCCGTTGAGTGTGGTCAGGTCGATGCAGGTGATGGCCTTGAGCAGCCAGCCGGCCTGCGCATCTTTCTTGACCGAGCGGCGGCCGGGCAGCGTGGCCACGCGGCGTTCGGCGGCCGAGAGGTTGACGCGGATGTTGTCGAACCAGCCGGTGTCGAAAGGTTGCGCGGTGTTGCGCGCGATGGCGTGCGGCTTGTTGTCGGGCACCGTCGCAGTGGCACTGGCGACAGCAGCCGGGGGCGATGCGGCCGCGACGGTCGATACGGGGCGCGAGCGCACCGCGCCGCTGGCGCGAACGAGGGAAGTGGAGGTCATGGCGTGAAGGGCGCCGGGGCGCGCAGGCGCCGCATGAGCGGCAGGCAGGCAAGGGGCATGTCTTTGTCTCCGATCGTTGTGCATGCCGTCGTGCGGGGCCGGCGGCGCATTGGCGTGAATGTTATTTAAATAATATTTATCTGTGCAAGATGTTTTTGAAATAACATCTCCAATGCTCGATACTCGGGCTTGTGGACCAGAGGAACCAGAACATGCGAAAGACCGCCGGCGCCGAGGCCCGGGCCTTGCGCCTTGCAAAGATGCAGGAGCTCGTCGAGGCCGGCGGACCGTTGCCGATCAAGCAGGCCGCCCAGCGGCTGGACGTGACGGAAATGACGATCCGCCGCGACCTGTCGGCCGCCGATTCACCGCTCACCGCCCTCGGCGGCTACGTGCTTGCGACCACGCTGTCGGGCGCCGACAGGTACTCGCTCGACGAGGCCAGCGACCAGCACGCGGCGCACAAGCGCGTGGCCTGCGAACGCGCCGCCGAATGGGTGCAGGCGCACGACAGCCTGTTCATCGACTGCGGCACCACCATGGTCCATTTCGCGGAGGCCTTGCCGCCCGACATGCCGTTGAGCGTGGTGTGTTACTCCACGAACATCGCATCCGCCTGAGCCGCCGGCCGAATACGCAGCTGATGCTGCTGGGCGGGCTGTACCACGCGTCGTCGGCCACGTTCTTTTCCGACGAGGGGCTGCAATATCTCAATCGATTGGGCGTGAACAAGGCCTTCATTTCAGCCGGCGGACTGGACCTGGAGCGGGGCGCGAGCTGCTCCAATTTTCACGAGGTGCCGGTGAAGCAGGCGGCGATCCGCAGCGCGTCGGAGAGCTTTCTGATCGTGGATGAAAGCAAGCTCAATCGCCTGCGGCTCGCTTTCTTCAGTCCGCTCGATGCGTTTGCGCGCATCGTGGTGGGCGGGGCCGCCTGCGCCGGGTCTGCGCAAGCAGTTCAAGGATTTGCCGATCGAGTTTGCGCGACCCGTGACCGCTTGAATCACGTGCGTTGCACGGGGAGCAAAGCGGCGAATCGTCAGCAAGCCGCCTCGCTGCGCAGCAGGGCACGCCGTGCGAGCAGAAAGGTTGCGGCATTCCAGCTCTGCCCGGCCATGCCCATGGGCGCCAGCGTTCGGCCGTGGAACCATTCGGTGAAACGCCAGTCGTCGAGCGCGTTGACCTGCGCCAGCCGCACGAGTTCGGACCAGGCCCGTTCATGCGCGCCCAGCTTGGCGAGCGCCATCACCCAGAAGCCGCCGACGAAGGGCCAGATGCCGCCGTTGTGATACTGGTGCACGATGTTCTGCCGGTGGTGGCCCATGTACGCCCGCCACAGTGCGTGCTGGCGCGACAGCGGATGCAGCACCACGCGCACGGGGTAGGACTCGCTGGCATGCGCCTCTGTGATGGTGTCGACGATGCGGTGTGCCATGGCCGGATCGGCCAGCCCGCTCTGTATCGCCAGCACGTTGCCGAACACGTCCCCCTCGTCGCCGACCACGGCCAGATTGACGAAGCTCAGGTACAGGCCGGGGTCGCGCCGGCCACGGCGTGCATAGTGCTGCAGCAGCCGGGCCCGGTGGTACTCGGGCAAGTCGCGCTGGAACGGATTGAACAGATGATTGAAGTGGTGCCGCGTTGCATCGGCATGGTCCAGCGCGTAACGGCGCTTGACGTCATACCAGAGCGCGTTGCTGTACAGCACGTACCCCGAGCGCGGCATGATGTCGGCCCAGTCGCTGGCCTCGTTCTGTTGCAGCAGCCGGAAGTGTTGATGCTCCTGCGCCAGCAGCCAGCCCAGCGCGCGGCTCACCTCGCTGTCCCAGTGCGACAGGCCGACCTGTCCATGACGGCGCACGTGGTCCACGGCAATCAGCCACCACAAGGTGGCGTCGATGCAGCCCAGATACCAGAAGTCGGCATCGCGGCCCTCCGGGTCGACGTATTTGGGGATCTGTCCATTGGCCGCCTGTTGTGCTGCGAGCGCGTCGAGACTGGCCACCGCACCCTGCTCCAGCACGGGCACGCCGCTGCCGCACATCGCGATCACGCATATCGCGGCGTCGCGTCCGAAGATGCGCGTGTAGCGCCGCGCCTCGGCCGCCTCTGTGCGAAGCGCTGCCAGGATGCCGTGCGGCGTCAGGTTGCGTTCCAGAAGCGCGAGCGAAGCCTGCGAGCAGGTGTCGATCAATGCGAGCGCGGGGGCATCAAGGTCGGTCATGAACACACATCGTGGCCTGGGGCTGTCTTTGTATCACCCGTCGGCATCGCCATTTCGCTGGCAGGCAGGCGACACAGGGCCCGACGGAAGGCAGATTTGTAGGCAAGCTCCTGCCCGAACATGCGCAAAAATCCATCGCCGGGCGCGCCCTCGCGCGCGCTGAATCCCTGGTGAACAAAGCACCCCGGACAGACCGGATAGACAAAAAAGGAGACAGACAAGCATGGACTTCGAAGGCATCTATTGTTTCGATACCGCATCGGTGCGATTTGCGGTTTATCCCGACGGTCCCGATGGCGTGCGGATCGTGGCGCAGATTTCCGAGGAAACCCTGCACGACGAGTTCGATGCGCGAGAGGTCGGCGACCGATTGATGGACGCGTGCAAGGCGCACTTCGACACGATCCTGCCGGCCGCCATCGCGCGCTACAGGGCCAATCCCCGGCAGCCGATCACGCTGACCCACGACGACTTCTTCGTTCGCCGGAGCCCCTCGCCGCCGGCGCATCAGTCCGGGGCCGCCGCTGGTGGGATGCGCACTTGAGCACGGCCCCTGCCACCCGCACGTCATGCGGATAACACGGGCAACTCTCCGACACGGCGAGGCGGCGCAGACCTTAGCCGCGGCATCGCGCGCGCCTGCAAATTGGGGCAGGCCATGTGAGAACCGAAATCGGTCCCCAAACAACCGTTCCGCTGGCCTTCACCAGGAGCGCCGGTGCAGTCGAACCATTCACTCCAGAGCGAGCGAGACGCTTATCTTTTCCGCGAGGGAACCCACTCCCGGCTGTATGACCTGCTGGGTTGCCATCCCCTGGCGGAGGGCGGCGCCAGGTTCGCGGTGTGGGCGCCGAACGCGGAGTCCGTCTCGGTGGTCGGCGACTGGAACTTCTGGTCCGGCGACGCCGACCCGCTGACGTCGAGCCCCGACGGCACGGGCATATGGCAAGGGCATGTCGCCCATGCCGTGGTCGGCCAAGCCTACAAGTACCGCATCCGTTCCCGCCACGGCAGCTACACGGTCGACAAGGCCGACCCTGTCGCCTTCAGCGCGGAGCCACCGCCCGCCACCGCATCGCGCATCTGCGAACTTTCTTACGAATGGGGTGATGCGCAGTGGATGGCGACGCGCGGGCCGCGCAATGCGCTCGGCGCCCCCATGTCGGTCTACGAGGTGCACCTGGGCTCCTGGCGGCGCCGCGATGGCCGGTTTCTCGACTACCGGGAGATGGCGCACCAGCTTGCCGCCTACGTGAGCGACATGGGCTTCACGCACGTGGAGCTCATGCCCGTGACCGAGCATCCCTTCTACGGTTCGTGGGGCTACCAGACCACCGGCTACTTCGCGCCCACCGCGCGCTTCGGGTCGCCGCAGGACTTCATGTACCTCGTCGATCACCTGCACCAGCAGGGCATCGGCGTGCTGCTCGACTGGGTGCCCTCGCACTTTCCGACCGACGAGCACAGGCTCGGGTACTTCGACGGCACGCACCTTTATGAACACGCCGATCCGCGCCAGGGCTTCCACCCGGAGTGGACCTCCAGCATCTTCAACTACGGCCGGCCCGAGGTGCGCAGCTTCTTGGTGTCGTCGGGGCTGTTCTGGCTCGACGTGTACCACCTCGACGGGCTGCGCGTGGACGCCGTCGCATCGATGCTGTACCTCGACTACGCGCGCCAGCACGGCGAGTGGATTCCGAACCGCCACGGCGGCCGCGAGAACTTGGAGGCCATCGACTTTCTCCAGACGCTGAACCGCGCCGTCTACCGCGAGCACCCCGACACGATCACGGTGGCCGAGGAATCGACCGCGTGGCCGCGCGTGTCCCGGCCCACCGACATGGACGGCCTGGGCTTCGGCGAGAAATGGAACATGGGCTGGATGCACGACGTGCTGGCCTACATGAAGGAGGAGCTGGTCCACCGCAAGTACCACCACCACAAGCTGACCTTCTCGCTGGTGTATGCCTTCCACAAGAACTTCGTGCTGCCGCTCTCGCACGACGAGGTGGTGCACGGCAAGGGCTCGCTGCTCAACAATATGCTTGGCGACACTTGGCAGCAGTTCGCCAACCTGCGCGCGCTCTACGGCTTCATGTGGGCGCATCCGGGTAAGAAGCGGCTCTTCATGGGCGGCGAGTTCGGCCAGCGGCGCGAGTGGACGCACGATGGCGAGCTCGAATGGTGGGTCTGCGAACAGGAGGGGCACCGCGGTCTGCAGCGCCTCGTGGCCCAGCTCAACCGCGTCTACCGCGGCGCGCCCGCGCTCCACCAGATCGACTTCTCGTCCTCGGGGTTCGAGTGGGTCGCGGCCGACGAGGCCGACACCAGCGTGTTCGCCTTCCTGCGCAAGGCGGGCGACGGCAGTCCGTCTTTGCTGGCGGTGAGCAACATGACCCCGGTGCCGCGCACCAACTACCTGCTCGGCGTGCCGTTGGACGGCCACTGGCGCGAGCTGATCAACACCGACGCATCGAAGTTCGGAGGGTCGGGCTGGGGCAATTTCGGGGGTGTCGAAGCGGCGCCCGTGCGTTTCCACGGGCACAGGCAATCGGTGTGCATCACCTTGCCGCCGCTGTCCACGCTGATCCTGGAGCACCGTCCCTGATGAAGAACATTTTCTCGACCAAGCCCGCCCCCGCAACGGCCGGGACCAACATCGACCTTGACGACGGCGCTGTCCGCGCGGTCATCGATGCCGTGTTCCGTGCGTGGACAACGGCCGCTTCCCGGTGAAATGCGTGGCCGGCGAACGGGTGCAGGTTCGCGCCCATTGCTTCACCGACGGGCACGACGTGCTGCGCGTGCAGCTGTGCTGGCGCGCGCACGACCAGGCCGCATTCCGCGAAGTGCCGATGAAGCTCCTCGGCAACGACGTGTGGGAGGCCGCGTTTTCGCCGCCATCGCTCGGGCGCTACGTCTACACCGTCGTCGCCTGGGTCGACCCGTTCGAGTCGTGGCGCAGCGAGATGACGCGGCGTGTCGATCCCGATGACGTGCGCATTGCCGCGCAAGTCGGTGCGCTGGAGATCGCGGCCGCCGCTGCGCGCGCCGAGGGTGCCGATCGCACCGCGCTGCACCGCTGGGCCACCGAGCTCGATGCCGTGACGGCCAGCCCCGCGTCCGACGTCGTCTCGCTGAAGGCCCTGGCGCTCGACGACGAGTACGCCGAGCTGGCGCGACGCCATCCCGACCGCCGGCATGCGGTGCGCCATCCGGTCGAACTGCCGCTGGTCGCCGACCGCGAGCGGGCTCGCTTCAGCACTTGGTACGAGCTGTTCCCGCGCTCGACCGGCCCCGAGCCCGGCGTGCACGGCACCTTCAAGGACGTGGAGGCGCGCCTGCCGGCCATCGCCGCCATGGGCTTCGACGTGCTGTACTTTCCGCCGATCCACCCCGTCGGCCGCGAGCAGCGAAAGGGACCCAACAACGCGCTCGAAAGCGGACCCGAGGATGTGGGCAGCCCCTGGGCCATCGGTGCGGCCGAAGGCGGGCACAAGTCGATCCTTCCGGCGCTCGGCACCGCGGAAGACTTCAGGCGCCTGCTCGCACGCGCCGCGGCGCACGGCCTGGAGATCGCACTCGACATCGCCTTCCAGTGCGCCCCCGATCACCCGTATGTGAAGGCGCACCCCGACTGGTTCCGCTGGCGCCCCGACGGCACCGTGCAGTACGCCGAGAACCCGCCCAAGAAGTACCAGGACATCTACCCCTTCAACTTCGAATGCGAAGACTGGCGCGGCCTCTGGGCCGAACTCAAGAGCGTGTTCGACCACTGGAGCGCGGAGGGCGTGCGCATCTTCCGCGTGGACAACCCGCACACCAAGGCCTTCCCGTTCTGGGAGTGGGCCATCGGCGAGGTGAAGCGCGCGCATCCCGACGTGATCTTCCTGGCCGAAGCCTTCACGCGGCCGAAGGTGATGCACCGGCTCGCGAAGCTGGGCTTCTCGCAGTCGTACACCTACTTCACCTGGCGCAACACCAAGGAGGAGCTGGAGGCGTACTTCACCGAGCTCTCGAGCGGCCCTGGCATCGACTACTTCCGCCCCAACGCGTGGCCCAACACGCCCGACATCCTGCACGAGCAGCTGCAGGCCGGCGAGCCCGCCGTGTTCATGTCGCGGCTGGTGCTGGCCGCCACGCTCGCGGCTAACTACGGCATCTACGGGCCAGCCTACGAACTGCGCGAGCACCTGCCGCGCGGACCCGGCAGCGAGGAATATCTCGACTCCGAGAAGTACCAGCTGCGCCACTGGAACCACGACGATCCCGCCAGCCTCGCCCCCTTCATCGCGCGGGTGAACCGCATCCGCCGCGAGAACCCGGCGCTGCACGGGGACAGGAGCCTGCGCTTCCTGCACATCGACAACGACCAGTTGCTGGCCTATGCCAAGGAATCGCCCGACGGCGACAACGTGATCGTCACCGTGGTCAATCTCGATCCGCACACCACGCAGTCGGGCTGGCTCGGACTGGAGCCCGGCAGCGTGGGCGTGCCGGACGGGCGTAGCTTCCAGATGCACGACCTGCTCAGCGGCCAGCGCTTCGTCTGGCAGGGCGACTGGCACTACGTCCGGCTCGATCCCCACAGCGTGCCCGCGCACATCTTCGTGGTCCGTCGCCGCCACGGCGACGAGCGCGACTTCGATTACTTCCTCTGAGGTCGCCTGCCCATGAACGCACCCGTCTCCCACATCGCGCTCGAAACCGTCGAGATCGACACCAGCGACGATCCGCTGTGGTACCGCGACGCGGTGATCTACCAGCTCAACGTCAAGGCCTTCTTCGACTCCAACAACGACGGCATGGGCGACTTCCAGGGCGTCACCGCCAGCTCGACTACGTGAAGGAGCTGGGCGTCAACACCATCTGGCTGATGCCGTTCTACCCCTCGCCGCTGCGCGACGACGGCTATGACATCTCCGGGTACGAGGACGTGCACCCGCAGTACGGCACGCTCGACGACTTCCGCGAGATGCTGGCCGAGGCGCACAAGCGGGGGCTGCGCGTGATCACCGAGCTGGTCATCAACCACACATCGAACGAGCACCCGTGGTTCAAGGCCGCACGCCTCGCGCCGCCCGGTTCGCCCGAGCGAGACTTCTACGTGTGGAGCGACACCGACCAGCTCTACCAGGGCACGCGGATCATCTTCACCGACACCGAGACCTCGAACTGGACCTGGGACCCGGTGGCCAAGCAGTACTTCTGGCACCGCTTCTTCAGCCATCAGCCTGACCTGAACTTCGACAACCCGAAGCTGCTGGAGGCGATCCTGAAGACCATGCGCTTCTGGCTCGACATGGGCGTGGACGGCTTCCGGCTCGACGCCATTCCCTACCTGGTGGAGCGCGACGGCACCAGCAACGAAAACCTGCCCGAGACCCATGCGGTGATCAAGCAGCTGCGCGCGGCCGTCGACGCGGAGTACAAGAACCGCTTCCTGCTCGCCGAAGCCAACATGTGGCCGGAGGACGTGCGCGAGTATTTCGGCGATGGCGACGAGTGCCACATGGCCTACCACTTCCCGCTCATGCCGCGCATGTACATGGCCATCGCGCAGGAAGACCGGCACCCCATCGTCGAGATCATGGCGCAGACGCCCGACATTCCCGAGGGCTGCCAGTGGGCCATCTTCCTGCGCAACCACGACGAGCTCACGCTCGAGATGGTGACCAGCAAGGAGCGCGACTACATGTACACCATGTATGCGGCCGACATGCGCGCGCGCATCAACCTGGGCATTCGCCGGCGCCTGGCGCCGCTGATGGAAAACGACATGGACCGCGTGAAGCTCATGAACGGCATGCTGCTGTCGATGCCGGGCTCGCCCATCATCTACTACGGCGACGAGATCGGCATGGGCGACAACGTGTTCGTGGGCGACCGCAACGGCGTGCGCACGCCCATGCAGTGGAGCCCCGACCGCAACGCCGGCTTTTCGCGCGCCGACCCGCAGCGCCTGTACCTGCCCGATCATGGATGCGATGTTCGGCTACGAGGCGCTCAACGTCGAGACGCAGGCACGCGACAGCAGCTCGCTCTTGAACTGGACCAAGCGGATGCTCGCCGTGCGCAAGACCAGCCATGCCTTCGGACGCGGCAAGCGCCGCTTCCTGAAACCGGGCAACCGCAAGATCCTGGCGTACCTCAGCGAGTACGACGGCGATGTCATCCTCACGGTGTTCAACCTGTCGCGCGCCGCGCAGCCGGTGGAGCTCGATCTTTCCGAGTTCAAGGGCTTCGTGCCCATCGAGATGCTGGGCCGCGCGCCGTTCCCGCCCATCGGCGAGCTGCCGTACCTGCTCACGCTGGCCTCGTACGGCTGCTACTGGTTCAGGCTCACGGCCGAGGCCGATGCGCCGAGCTGGCACCAGGAGGGCGTGGCGCTGCAGGAGTGGCCCACGCTGGTGCTGTTCGACGGCTGGACCAGCTTCTTTCGCGACCGCGTGATGCCATGGCGCATCGGCATGTCCGAGCGCATGCGCAACCAGTTCGAACTGGAGACGCTGCCGCGCCATATCGAGATCCAGCGCTGGTACGCCTCCAAGGGCACGACGATCCAGCGCGCGCGGATCGTCGACCACGCCGTGTGGGAAGTGAACGGCCTGAGCTGGATGCTGCCGCTGTTCGACCTCGACGGACCGCCCGGCGGTGCCACCTACTTCATGCCGCTCGCGCTGGCCTGGGAAGAGCGCGACGAGGAGCGCATGGCCGGCGTGGCGCAGGCCGCGCTCGCCAAGGTGCGGCAGCAGGCGCAGGTCGGCCTGATGGGCGACGCCTTCTACGACGAGGCCTTCTGCCGCGCGCTGGTGCGCGCCATCGCACAAGGCGCCGAGCTGCCGACGCTGAACGGTAAGCTGGTCTTCAAGCCGACGGCGGCCTTTGCCGAGATGGCGATCGACATCGATGCGCTGCTCGTCGGCCGCCCGAGCGGCGTGAGCAGCAACACCGTGGTCACGTTGAACGAGACCCTGTTCCTCAAGGGCTACCGCTATGTGCGCGAAGGCATCAATCCCGAGCTGGAGATGGGCCGCTTCCTGACCGAGGTGGCGCGCTACCCGCATTGCGTGCCGGTGCTCGGCGCGCTCGAGTACATGACGAACGACGGCTGCACGATGACGCTCGCGATGGTGCAGAGCTACATGGCCAACCAGGGCGACGGCTGGGACTACACGCTCGGCTACCTCGAGCGCTTCCTGCGCGACGTGGCCACCACCGACGGCACCACGCCCGACGGGCCCGAGGTGTCCGCGATGCACGGCGGCTTCCTCGCGCTCATGGCCACGCTGGGGCGGCGCACCGCCGAGCTGCACCGTGCACTCGCCACACGCACCGGTGCGACCGCCTTCGACCCCGAGCCGCTGGCCGCCGCCGACTTCAAGACGCATGCGGCGAGCGACGCCGCGGCAACGCTCGCGCTGCTGCGCGAGCGGCTCGACCTGCTGCCGCCCGCCGCGCAGGACGACGCGCGCAACCTGCTCGAGGCGGTCAACGCGCTGCAGGCCGGCATCGAGGCGCGCCATCCGGTGCAAGGCGGCGGCATCAAGAGCCGCTACCACGGCGATTTCCACCTGGGCCAGGTGCTGGTGAAGGACAACGACTTCGTCATCATCGACTTCGAGGGCGAGCCTGCCCGCAGCTTCGAGGAGCGCCGTACCAAGAGTTCGCCCCTGCGCGACGTGGCGAGCATGCTGCGTTCGTTCAACTACGCCCGCTGGTCGGCGCTGCGCCGGGTGGCCCAGAGCCCGGACGAAGCCGAGCGGCTGGCCGCGCCGGCCATCGCCTGGGAGCGGGCGACGCGCGACGCCTTCCTGGCCGGCTACGGCGCCACGCTGGCGCCGCCCGACGGCGCGCCGCTCGATGCCGAACTGCTCGCGCTGTTCGAGCTCGACAAGGCCCTCTACGAGCTGCGCTACGAGCTCGACAACCGCATCGATTGGGCGCAGGTTCCGCTGCACGGCGTGCTCGCGCTGATCCAGCCGCCTCGCGCTTCGCGCCCCTGACGCCACCGCCGCACTCTCAACGGAGGACACACCATGGAAAATTTCGGCATTCACCTGGAGCCGCTGCGCGCCATCCTCTACCAGGTCGGCGCCTTCATTCCGCGCCTCCTGATCGGGGTGGTGGTGGTCATCGTCGGCTGGCTCATCGCCAAGGCGGCCCGCTTCGCGGTGACCCGGGCGCTACGCGCCGTCAATTTCAACGTGCTGACCGAGCGCGCCGGGCTCGACAACTTCCTGCGCCAGGGCGGGCTGTCGGGGGACACCAGCAGCCTGTTCGGCATCCTGACCTACTGGCTGGTGATCCTGGCCTCGCTGCTCATCGCCTTCAACGGCATGGGCCTGAGCTACATCGCCGATCTGCTGGGGCGCATCGTCTGGTTCGTGCCCAACGTGTTCGTGGCGCTGCTGGTGCTGGCCTTCGGCTCCTACTTCGCGCGCTTCGTGGGCGAAGCGGTAGGCAGCTATTTCCGCGGCGTGAAGATGCAGGACGCGGCGCTCTTCGGCAAGGTCGCGCAGTACGCGGTGATGGCCTTCGTGATCCTGATCGCGCTCGACCAGATCAAGGTCGGCGGCGACATCGTGCGCGAGAGCTTCCTCGTGATCCTGGCGGGCGTGGTTTTTGCGCTGGGCCCTGGCATTCGGGCTGGCCGGCAAGGATTGGGCGAAGGCCCAGATCGAGCGTTGGTGGCCGCGGCAGATCAAGGACGCCAGCGCGCCGCCACCGAGCGTCACCACCACCGCCTCCCGCAACCCCGCCCAACGACCCCCTGAATGACACGAAAAATCAATCCGACGATCACCGCCGTCTGGCCCGGCCGACCCTATCCGCGCGGCGCCACCTGGGATGGGGCGGGCGTCAACTTCGCCTTGTTCTCGCAGCACTCCGACAAGGTGGAGCTCTGCCTCTTCGACGAGCGCGGCCGCCAAGAGCTGCAGCGCATTCCCGTGCGCGAGCGCACCGATGGCGTGTGGCACTGCTACCTGCCCGAGGCGCGCCCCGGCCAAGCCTACGGCTACCGCGTGCACGGACCCTACAAGCCCGAGGATGGGCACCGCTTCAACGCCCACAAGCTGCTGCTCGATCCGTACGCCAAGGACCTGGTGGGCGACCTGCGCTGGGGCGATGCGCTCTACGGCTACACGGTCGGCAGCAAGCGCGAAGACCTGTCGTTCGACCGCCGCGACAGCGCACCGCTGATGCCCAAGGGCCGCGTGCTCGAAACCGCCTTCACCTGGGGCGACGACCGCCGCCCCTCGGTGCCGTGGCAGGACATGGTGATCCACGAGATGCACGTGCGCGGCTTCACCATGGCGCATCCCGACGTGCCGCCCGAACTGCGCGGCACCTACGCGGGTCTTGGCTGCGCGCCGGTGGTCGATTACCTCAAGCGCCTGGGCGTGACCACGGTCGAGCTGCTGCCGGTGCACAGCTTTCTCAACGACCGGCACCTGGCCGAAAAGGGCCTGCAGAACTACTGGGGCTACAACTCGCTCGCCTACTTCGCCCCCGAGATGCGCTACAGCGCCTCGGGCAAGGTGAAGGAGTTCAAGACCATGGTGAAGACGCTGCACGCCGCAGGCATCGAGGTGATCCTCGACGTGGTCTACAACCACACCAGCGAGGGCAACCAGCTCGGGCCCACGTTGTCGATGCGCGGCGTGGACAACGCCTCCTACTACATCGTCAACGTCGAGAACCGCCGCTACTACGACGACTTCACGGGTTGCGGCAACACCGTGAACCTGGAGCATCCGCACGCGCTGCAGCTGGTGATGGACTCGCTGCGCTACTGGGCCGAGGAGATGCACGTCGACGGCTTCCGCTTCGACCTGGCCTCGGCGCTGGCGCGCGAAGCCGGCAAGGTCGAGAACCTCGGCGGCTTCTTCGACGCGATCCGCCAAGACCCGACGCTCAACCGCGTGAAGCTCATCGCCGAGCCCTGGGACCTGGGCCACGGCGGCTACCAGGTCGGCAACTTCCCGCTCGGCTGGGCCGAGTGGAACGACCAGTACCGCGACGGCCTGAGCGGCTTCTGGAAGGGCGATGGCGGGCTCATCGGCGAGGTGGCCAGGCGCGTCACGGGCTCCGAGGACCTGTACGGCTGGTCGGGCAAGCGGCCCAGCGCCAGCATCAACTTCGTCACCGCGCACGACGGCTTCACGCTGCACGACCTGGTCTCCTACAACGACAAGCACAACGAGGCCAACGGCGAGGACAACCGCGACGGCAACAGCCACAACGTCTCGTGGAACTGTGGCGTCGAAGGCCCCACCGACGACCCCGAGGTGGTGACCCTGCGCGAGCGCCAGAAGCGCAACCTGCTGGCCACGCTGCTGCTGTCGCAGGGCGTACCGATGCTGCTGTCGCAGGGCGTACCGATGCTGCTGGCGGGCGACGAGCGCGGCCATACGCAGCAGGGCAACAACAACGTCTACTGCCAGGACAACGCGCTCGGCTGGCTCGACTGGACACCCACGCCCGAGCGGCTGGCGCTGGCAACCTTCGTCGAGCGCATGGTGGCGCTGCGCCGCGCGCACCCATCGTTCAGGCGCCGGACCTTCTTCGCGGGCCAGCCCGCGGAAGGCGAGACCGTGACCGACGTGCACTGGCTCCAGTCCGACGGCGCGGAGATGCAGCCGGAAGACTGGAACGACACCAATGCGCGCTGCATCGCGATGTACATCCGCCGGCGGCGGCATCGCCGACCACGGGCCGCGCGGCGAGGTCCAGCACGATGACGACTTCCTGGTGCTGCTCAACGCCCATCACGACGAGATCGCCTTCACGCTGCCGCCGATGCCGCACGGCGCGTGGCGGTTGCTGGTCGACACGGCCGGCAGCACGCCGCCGCAAGCCGCCGAGGACGCAGCCGCGATGGCCCCCGCGTGGACAGAGACCCACTACCCCCTGCAATGCCGCTCGCTCGTGGTGCTGAGCCGACCGGACGTGCGGCCATGAGCACGCGCGCGCATCGCATGCCTTTCGGTGCCACGGTGCAGGCGCAGGGGGTGGACTTCGCGCTCTGGGCGCCGTCGGCGGAAACCGTCGTGCTCGAACACGGCGTGGCGGGCGGCGAGACCGCATCGCGGCCGATGACGCGCGATGGACAGGGGTGGCACCGCCTTTCCGTGGCCGGGGCCGGGCATGGCGACAGCTACAGCTATCGCCTGCCTGGCGGCACGCGCGTGCCCGACCCGGCCTCGCGCTTCAACCCCGACGATGTTCACGGGCCGAGCGTGGTGATGGACCCGAAGCGCTTCGAATGGACGGACGACGCATGGCGCGGCCGCCCCTGGGAAGAGGCGGTGGTCTACGAACTGCATGTCGGCACCTTCACCGAAGAGGGCAGTTTCCGCGCTGCGCGCGAACGGCTCGGCGCGCTGGCCGAACTCGGCATCACCGCCATCGAGCTCATGCCGCTCGCGGATTTTCCGGGGCAGCGCAACTGGGGCTACGACGGCGTGCTGCCGTTCGCGCCCGATGCCGCGTACGGCGCGCCCGACGATCTCAAGGCGCTGGTCGACACGGCCCATTCGCTCGGGTTGATGGTGCTGCTGGACGTGGTCTACAACCACTTCGGACCGGAAGGCAACTACCTGCATGCGTACTGCCCCGAGTTCTTCAACCCCGGGCACCAGACGCCGTGGGGCTGCGCCATCAACTTCGACGGACCGGGCTCGCGCACGGTGCGCGATTTCTTCATTCACAACGCGCTCTACTGGATGGAGGAGTTCCGCTTCGACGGCCTGCGCATGGATGCCATCCACGCCATCCACGACGAGACGCGCCCGCACATCGTGCGCGAGATCCGCGAGGCGCTCGATGCCGGCCCGGCCCGCGAGCGCCTCGTGCACCTTGTTCTGGAGAACGATGCCAACCAGGCCTCGATGCTGATGCGCGACGGCCGCGGCCTGCCGGTGGCGGGCACGGCGCAGTGGAACGACGACCTGCATCACGCGGTGCACGTGCTGGCCACCGGCGAGCGCGATGGCTACTACGCCGACTATGCTGACGACCCGGTGTGCCGCTTCGCCTTGGCGCTGGCCGAGGGCTTCATCTACCAGGGGCAGCCCTCGGCGTTCCGCCATGGCGAGCGGCGCGGCGAGCCCAGCACGCGGCTGCCGCCGCAGGCCTTCGTGTCTTTCCTGCAGACCCACGACCAGGTCGGCAACCGCGCCTTCGGCGAGCGCATTCACGCGCTCGGCGATCCGGTGCTGGTGCGCGCGGCCATGGCCTGCCTGCTGCTGTCGCCGCATGTGCCGATGCTGTTCATGGGCGACGAGTTCGCGGCCTCCACGCCGTTCCAGTATTTCTGCGACTTCGGACTGGAGCTCGCGGCGGCGGTGTCCGAGGGGCGGCGTTCGGAGTTCGGCGGCTTCGCGGCGTTCGCGGACGAAGCTGCCCGAGCGCGCATTCCCGACCCGAATGCCGACGCGACCTTTCTCGCGTCGAAGCTGCACTGGCGCGAGCGCGGAACGCGCGCGCATTTCTCGAGGTTCAATGAGGTGCAGCAGTTGCTGGACCTGCGTCACCGCCTGATCGTGCCGCGGCTCGCCGGTATGGCGGGCGCGGGCATCTACCGCTGCGAGAACGACATGCTCCAGGTGCAATGGGACCTCGGACCCGACAAGGACGAGGGCGCACCGCCAATGCGACTGCACATGCTCGCCCACTTCGGAGTGCAACCGGCGCCATGCATCGAGATGCCGCCCGGCGAGGTGATCTACAGCGATGGCGCACAAGGCCATGAAGGCGCGCAGCAACTGGCGCGTGGCGCGGTGCACGTGACGCTGGAGGCCGTGCATGGTGGATGAGGCAAGCCACGGCCATGCCCACGTCACGGGCGACCTGGGACGACTCTGCGAGCACTTCGGCATTGCCACCGGTTATTTCGATGCCTTCGGCGCGCGGCGCGACGCTTCCGCGGAGAGCCTGATCGCGCTGCTGGCCGAGTTCGGCGTGCGGCTCGACGGCGCGGCCGACGCGGGTCGCGCGCTCGAGGCCGCGCGCCGCGCGCGCTGGGCAGAGGCGCTGCCGCCGGTGCGGGTCGTGCAGGCCGGCAGTCCCGCCTGGTCGGTGCCGTTGCGGCTGCCGGCGTCCATGCGCCGGCTCCGCTGGCAGCTCAGCGACGAGCAGGGGCGTGAGCTGCAAGGCGAAGCCGACACCGAGGCGTTGCCCGAGACCGGCCGCATCGCCATCGACGGCATCTCGCTGTGCGAGCGCGTTCTGCAGATGCCGTTGGCGCTCGAAGCGGGCTACCACCGGCTGCGCATCGAAGGTCTGCGCGGCGAGACGCTGGTCCTTGCCTCGCCCGGCCGCTGCTACCGGCCGCCCGCGGTGCGCGATGGCGGTCGCGTCTGGGGCGCGGCGGTGCAGCTCTACAGCCTGTGCTCGCCGCGGAACTGGGGCATCGGCGACTTCGGCGATCTCGAAGACCTCGCCGTGCGCATGGCAGCGCAGGGCGCCGACATCATCGGCCTCAACCCCCTGCACGCGCTGTTCGCGAGCACGCCGTCGAACGCGAGCCCGTACAGCCCGTCGTCTCGCCAGCAGCTCAACGTGCTCTATATCGACGTGGAGGCGCTGGATGGCTTTGCGGATTGCGACCCGGCCCGCGAGTGGGTGCATTCGCCCGGCTTCCAGGCGCGGCTCGCTGCGTTGCGCGCGACGCCGCTGGTGGACTATGCGGGCGTGGCCGCGGCGAAGTTCGAAGTGCTCGAATTGCTCTTCGGCCATTTCTGCGCGCGGCATCTGCCTCCGGAGGGCGCGCCCGACGAGACGGGCAGGGCGTTCCTGGCCTTCGTCGCTGAGCGCGGCGAGGCGCTGCGGCAGCACGCCGTTTTCGAAACGCTGCAGGCGCACTTTCTCGCCACCGAAGGCGGTGCGTGGGACTGGCATGCATGGCCAAGCGCCTACCGCGACCCGGATTCCGCCGAGGTGACCGCCTTCACGGTGGCGCATGCGCAGCGCGTGCAGTTCCACCAGTACCTCCAGTGGCTGGCCACCCGGCAATTGGCGCGGGCCGCCGCGCGCTGCGAGGCGCTCGGCATGGGGGTCGGCCTGTACGTGGACCTGACGGTGTCGGTCGACCGCGCCGGCTCGGACACCTGGGGCGCGCAGCGCGTGTTTGCGGAAGGCGCCAGCGTCGGCGCGCCGCCGGACGAGTTCAACCCCGCCGGCCAGGGCTGGGGCCTGCCACCCTTGCGCCCCGACCGCCTGCGCACCGACGGCTATCGCTTCTTCGTCGAAACGCTGCGCGCCGGCATGCGCGGCGCGGGCGCGCTGCGCATCGACCACGCGATGGGCCTGATGCGCCTGTTCTGGATTCCGCGAGGCCGCGGCGCGCGCGAGGGCGCATACATCTATTACCCGCTCGACGAGATGCTCGCCATCGTGGCGATCGAGAGCCACCGGCACCGCTGCATGGTCGTGGGCGAGGACCTCGGCACGGTCGAAGATGCGGTGCGCGACGCGCTGGCGCAGGCCGACGTGCTGTCTTACCGCCTGCTGTATTTCGAGAAGCAGCGCGACGGCCGTTTCAAGCAGCCCGGAGCCTATCCGCCGGCTGCCCTGGTTGCGATCAGCATGCACGACCTCGCGACCTTCGCGGGCTGGTGGACGGCCGACGATCTGCGCGAGCGGCTCGCGCTGGGCCTGTTTCCCGACCCGGCCATCTTCGACAAGCAGCTGATAGACCGGGCGCAGGAGCGCATCGAGTTGATGCAGGCCTTGCAGCAGGCGGGCCTGCTGTCGCGCGAGGAGGTAGCGCAAGCCGCAGGGCTCGCGATGCCGTCCGCGCGCATCGTGGAAGCGGCGCACGTCTTCCTCGCGGCCGCGCCATCGGCGCTGATGATGGTGCAGCTCGAGGACGTGGCGGGCGTGGTGGCGCAGGTTAACATGCCGGGCACGGTGGACGAGCATCCGAACTGGCGGCGCAAGCTGCCCGAGCCGGTGGCGAGCGCATGCGTGGACTGGGCGAGGCTCTGCGGGCAACCCGGCCGCGCCGGGTCGAACCGGCCGGGCGGAGCGCATCGCCGGGTCTGCAGACCCGCGTGCCTCGCGCCACCTAACGGCTGCAGTTCCACAAGGACTTCGGCTTCGACGACGCGATCCGCGTGCTGCCGTATCTCGCGAAACTCGGCGTGAGCCATGTGTACTGCTCGCCGATCCAGCGTGCCCGCGCGGGCAGCATGCACGGCTACGACGTGGTGGCGCATGCGCAGATCAATCCCGAACTCGGCGGCGAAGAAGGCTTTGCGCGCTTCGTCGGGGCGCTGAAGGCCAACGGCCTTGGCCAGTTGCTGGACATGGTGCCCAACCACATGGGCGTTTTCGGCGCCGACAACGCCTGGTGGATGGACGTGCTGGAGAACGGACCCGCATCGCTGTTCGCGCAGCACTTCGACATCGACTGGCAGCCGCTCAACGTCGAGCTGACCGGCAAGGTGCTGCTGCCCGTGCTGGGCGTGCACTACGGCGAGGCGCTGGAGAACGGCGAGCTCATGCTCCGCTTCGAGAGCGAGACCGGTAGCTTCGCCATCCGCTACTTCGACCACCGCTTTCCGCTCGCACCCGAGAGCTATCCCGTGGTGCTCGGGCGGGCGCTGGAGCGGTTGGGCGATGTGGCGGCCTCGGGCCGGCTGGCCAGCCTGGCCACTGCCTTCGGCCACCTGCCGGGGCGGGGCGCGTCGTCTCCCCAGGAACTTGCGGAACGCGTGCGCGACAAGGAACTGCTCAAGGCCCGGCTCGCGCGCCTCGGGCAGCGGCAGCCCTCGGTCGCGCAGGCGCTCATGGCGTCGGTGGCGGAACTGAACCTCGCGTCGCCCGAAGCCCGCGACGCGCTGCACCGGCTGATCGAAGTGTAGGCCTACCGGCTCGCGCACTGGCGCGTGGCGGCGGACGCAATCAACTACCGCCGCTTCTTCGACATCAACGACCTCGCGGCCGTGCGCATCGAGCGCGACGAGGTGTTCGAGGCCACGCAGTCATTCGCGCTGGACCTCGCCGCGTCCGGCGCGGTGGACGGCCTGCGCATCGACCACCCCGACGGGCTCTACGACCCGGCCGACTACTTCCGCAAGCTCCAGGAAGGCTACGCGCGCCGCGCCGGCCTCGTGCTGCCCCCGCTCGATGCACAGGGGCGCCCCGCACGGCCGCTCTACGTGGTGGCCGAGAAGATCGCCGGCGCGCACGAAGAAGTGCCCGAGAGCTGGCATGTGCACGGCACCACCGGCTACCGCTTTGCGAACGTGGCCAACGGCGTGCTGATCGACACCACGGCCGAGGCGAGCATCGTGCACGCCTGGCAACGCTTCACCGGCGAGATGCAGGACTTTGCCGAGGTGGCGCGCTCGGGCCGGCGCGATGTGATGCGCAATGCGCTGTCGTCCGAACTGAACGTGCTGTCCACCGAGCTGCTGCGCATCGCCAGGGCCGACCGCAGCACGCGCGACTACACGCTCAACGCCCTGCGCCGCGCGCTGGCCGGCGTGGCCGCGTGCATGCCGGTCTATCGCACCTACATCGTCGATGGCCTCTCGGCGCAGGACGAGCGCTTCATCGACGAGGCCGTCGATGCCGCCGCGCAGCAGAGCGACGATGCCGACCGGTCGATCTTCGGCTTCGTGCGGTGCGCGCTGCGCGCAGAGGCCGTTGCCTGCGCGCCGCCGGCGCTGGGTGAACGGGTGCGCCGCTTCGCGCTGCGCTTCCAGCAGTTCAGCGCGCCGGTGGCGGCGAAGGGCGTGGAAGACACGGCCTTCTACCGCTACTTTCCGTTGAGCGCGCTCAACGAGGTGGGCGGCGAGCCCGACCTGTTCGGCATCGAGGTCGAGCAGTTCCACGCGCTCAGCGCCGACCGCGCGCTGCGTTGGCCCTACACCATGCTCGCGACCTCGACGCACGACAACAAGCGCTCGGAAGACGTGCGCAACCGGATCGACGTGCTCTCCGAAATGCCCAACGAGTGGATGCTGGCGCTCACGCGCTGGCACGACCTGTGCCGCGGCACGCGCAAGAAGCTGCCGAGCGGCGAAGCACCCGCGCGCGCCGACGAATACCTGCTGTACCAGACGCTGCTCGGCACCTTGCCCCTTGGCGGGCTCGACGCCGGCACCGCGCCGGGCTACGCCGACCGCATCTGGCAGTACATGCAGCAGGCCGCGCGCGAGGCCAAGCTGCGCACGCGCTGGTCGCATCCCGATGCGGACTACGAGGCCGCGCTCGAAGCTTTCGTGCGCGAGATCCTGGCCGGGCCGCAGGCGGGCGCCTGCCTGCCGGACATCCAGCGGCTGGCGGACAGGCTCGCATGGTTCGGCGCATGGAACAGCCTCACGCTCACGCTGCTGAAATACGGCTCGCCCGGCGTGCCCGATCTCTACCAGGGCAGCGAGCTCATCGAACTGAGCCTGGTCGATCCGGACAACCGGCGCCCGGTGGACTACGCGCTGCGCCAGCAACAGCTCGACGCGCTGCATGCAATGCTCGACCAGGACGGTCTCGCGGCGCGCGTGCGTTCGCTCACCGAGGCACCGCACGACGGCCGCGCCAAGCTCTGGTTCATCTGGCGCCTGCTGTCGTTGCGGCGGGAACAGCCTTTGCTGTTTCGCGAAGGCAGCTACGAGCCGCTGGCGGTCGAAGGGCCGCTGTCGAGGCACGTCGTGGCCTTTGCGCGCAGGCATGAGGGCCAGATGCTCGTGATTGTGGCGGGGCGGTTGTTCGTCGATCTTTCGCGGCATGGCGCGGGCGACGGTGCCATTCCGGCACTGCCCGATGCAGCAAGGTGGAACGGCACGACGGTGCGCCTTCCCGCAGGCGTCCGCGCGATGGTGCTCGAGAACCTGCTGACCGGAGAGTCACAGTCGATCGAGGAGGGGAGTCTTTGCTTGGTCGACGTGCTGCGATGGATGCCCTGGGCGGCTTTCCGCGCCCGGGCGTTGCCCTGAAGAGACTCGATGAGATCGCAGCCACGTCGACGAAAAACGCCGTCGCTTACAAAAGAAGGCTTGCGTCATTGAACGAGGACTAATACAGTCCGTGTTATGGCACACATTGGAAACGGAACCGAGTACGGCTTGCATTGCCTGCTCCTCCTGGCACGACCCCTCGCTGAACCTGCAAGCAGCCGCGATCTGGCAGAACTGCAGGGCATCTCGACTTCGTTCCTTGCAAAAATCTTCCCGAAGCTGGAGCGGGCCGGCATCGTCAAGGCCTCTGCGGGCATTCGAGGCGGCTACCAGCTCGCCCGCCCCGCCGAGCAGATCACCGTCCTCGACGTGGTCGATGCGATCGAGGGCCCGAAGCCGCTGTTCGACTGCCAGCAAATTCGCGGCGGTTGCACGATCTTCGAAGGCAAGCCCCCCGCTTGGATGACCCGCGGTGTGTGCGGCATCCATGCGGTGATGTTGCGCGCCGAGAAGCTCATGCGCGATGAACTGGCGCGCACCACCATCCGCGATCTGGCCGACGGCGTTGCCAGCAAGGCACCGCCGGGCTTCGGCATGCAGATCGAGAACTGGTTTGCGGACCGCGTCAATGTCCGCTCCGAAGCGCGTCTGGCCGTCGTGACCGGACCGAGACCCCGACGAAAAGCCGACGACGAATAGTCGTCCTCCTTTTTCCTCTTTCCCCCCAGCGTGATTCCGGTGCGTTTTGCACCGGCGGATTCGCTCGTCCATGCATTCAAGGAGAACCCGCATGCAACACCTTCAACCTCAACGCATCCTCATCATCGGTGCCGGCTTTGCCAGCCTCTGGAGCGCGCTTGCCGCGGCACGACGGCTCGACCTGGAGGCCAGCCCGGACCGGCCGGTCGAGGTCGCCCTGATCGCGCCGCAGCCGGTGCTGACCATTCGCCCGAGGCTCTATGAAGCAGTTCCCGCCGGCATGGCGGTGCCGCTGCAAGAGCTGTTCACGGCGACGGGCGTGCGCTTCATTGCGGGCTCGGTGCACGCCATCCGCACGGACGCCGACGAGGTCGATCTCGTCGATGCGTCCGGCCAACATTCCACCCTGCACTATGACCGGCTCGTGCTGGCCGCGGGCAGCAGTCTCTACCGGCCCGACATTCCCGGTCTGCGCGAGCACGCATTCAGCGTCGACCAGGGTGACGAGGCGGCCGCGCTCGAAGCGCATCTTCACCGTCTTGCGGCACGGCCATCCTCGGTGGCGCGCAACACCGTCGTCGTGGCGGGCGGGGGCTTCACGGGCCTCGAGATCGCGACAGAGCTGCCGGCACGCATGCGGAGCATCCTCGGCGACGATGCCGATGTCCGCGTGATCATCGTGGAACGCGCCGACGCCATCGGTCCCGACCTCGGCCCCGGTCCTCGACCCGAGATCGATCGCGCGCTCGCGGGACTCGGCATCGAATGCCGGTTGGGCTCGGCCGTCGCGAGCATCGACGCCACGGGTCTCACGACCGCGGACGGCGAGCGCATCGACAGCGCCACGGTGATCTGGACCGCCGGTGTGCGCGCCAGTGTCCTGACGGCCCAGATCCCGGCCGAGCGCGATGCGCTGGGGCGGCTGCGCGTCGACGCCAACCTGCGCGTGCCGGCGGTGCCCAAGGTGTTCGTCGCGGGCGACGCTGCCGTCGCACCCACCGACGACGCGGGCAACCACACGCTGATGGCCTGCCAGCACGCCATCCCACTCGGCCGGTCCGCAGGCGACAACGCTGCCGCCGATCTGCTGGCGCTCGCGCTCACGCCGTACAGCCAGCCGGACTACGTGACCTGCCTGGATCTCGGTGGCTGGGGTGCCGTGGTGACCCAAGGCTGGGACCGCAAGGTCTGGCTCACCGGCGCAGAAGCCAAGTCGATGAAGAGCATGATCAACAGCAAGCTGATCTATCCGCCCCTGGACCGTGAGGCCGCCTTCGCGGCCGCCAATCCGGCCGTGGCGCTCGCGCTCTGAAACATCAGGCTCTGATGACGATCAGTTTTCGCCATGGGCCTGCGGGCCTTTCGCACGGCGCCGTTTCCTGACATGGAGAAAGCATGAACAACGAATCCGGCCTCTTGCGGCCGCTCGCCCCGGCAGAGGGCCTCAATCGACCCCTTTTTCACAGGATCGCCATCGGCCTTGCCGTGGTGCTCGGCGTCGCGCTGCTCGTCAATGGCGTGGTGATGCTGATGGTTCCCTTCGCCTGGTACAAGGCCGTGCCCGGGGTGATGGAAACCGGTCCCTTCAACCAGCATCTCGTGCGCGACATCGCGTTGCTCTACGCGCTGATCGGCGGCGCGCTCATCACCGGTGCCGTGCGGCCGGTCTACCGCGTGGCGTGCTGGGGAACGCCCACGCTCTGGCTCACGGGACATGCGATCTTCCACTTCTGGGAAATCGCGGTCGGCATCTGCGGGCCCGCCGTCATCCCGCGCGATTTCCCGGCGGTCACGATGCCGGCGCTCATTGGACTGGGTCTTACCCTCTGGGCTTGGCGTGAACAAAGGCCTGCTGTACGGCATCGCTGCCCGGCTTCACCAAAACGGGCTTCGCGGATTCTTTGACAGCGGCATGTCGTCGATGCACACCGCTCGTGCCCCGCATCAGCGACCCATCAGCTCGCAAGCGCCCGCATTTCGGAGATGAGATCGGCCTTGCCCTCGAAGCCGATGCCCGGCAGCGGCGGCAGCGTGACGTAGCCGTCCTGCACCTTCACGCCGTCGGGGAACCCGCCGTAGGGCTGGAACAGGTCGGGGTAGCTCTCGTTGCCGCCCAGTCCCAGGCCTCCGGCCTGGGACGGATCATGCGGGCGATCCAGGACAGCGAGTTCGGCAAGGACTTCGCGCCTTCGCTGTCGGTGGTCTTCACGGCGCACCATGCCGCCCTGCTCAGGACGATGGCGCTCGAAGGTCGGGGCCTGGCGTGGCTGCCGATGAGCCTGGTGGCGGACGACCTGCGCAACGGCACGCTGGTGGATGCCGGCGCGGGCGCCTGGCGCGTGCCGGTGGACATCCGGCTGTACCGGCAGCTCGCCCACATGGCGCCCGTGGCCGAGGCGCTGTGGCAGCTGGTCAGCGGCGGCGCGTCAGGCGACTGACAAGCTCAGCTCAGTTCGCGCAGCGGGCTTCGAGCGCGTCGAGGAAGGAGCGGTCCCAGCGGCCTTCCTTCATGGCCTGGATCGTGCGGGCCTCTGTTTCCAGGTGCGCACGGGCCTTCTCGATCAGCAGCTCGGCTTCGTCGCGCGCGAAGGCCATCAGGCCGTCCTGGTCGCCGACCACGATGTCGCCGGGGTTCACCACCATGCCGCCCACCGACACGGGCACGTTGATCTCGCCGGGGCCGTCCTTGTACGGGCCGCGGTGGTTGACGCCGCGCGCGTACACCGGAAAGTCGCGCTCGCGGATCTCGGCCACGTCGCGGATGGCGCCGTCGAGCACCACGCCCACGGTGCCGATGGTCGCGGCATAGAACGACAGGATGCCGCCGATCACCGCGTTCGTCACGTCGCCGCCTGCATCGATCACGAGCACGTCGCCGGGGCGGCAGAACTCGAAGGCCCGCATCATCGTGAAGTTGTCGCCGCCGCGCGTCTTCACGGTCACGGCCGTGCCCGCCATGGTCTTGTGTCCGGGGCGGTGGTAGGGCAGCAGGCCGACGCTGCCGATGTTGCGGTGCATGTTGTCGCTCAGCGCGGCGACCGGGATGTCGTGCAGCGCGGCGATGATCTCCGGCGCCACTTGCGGGGCCGACGGGTTCTTGCGGATGGCTTTGTAGGGCATGGGTGTGTTGTCCTCGGGGTTCGGGTGGGCGCTTCAGCGCAGGGCGGCCACGGCCCGCGCGATGCGCGTGCAGCCTTCTTCCAGCGTCTCGATGGCAGTGGCGATAGAGAGACGAAAGTAGGGCGACAGTCCGTACGCGGTGCCCGCGACCACGGCCACGCCTTCGCTTTCGAGCAGGTACATCACCACGTCGCCGTCTTCGTCCAGGCGCTTGCCCTGCGGCGTGGTCTTGCCGATCAGGCCGCCGCAGTGGATGTAGAGATAGAAGGCGCCGGGCGGCGCAGTGCAGTGCAGGCCGGGGATGTCGTTGACGAGCGCCAGGGTGCGGTCGCGGCGCTGCTTGTAGATCACCACGCTTTCGGCCACGAAGCTCTGGTCGCCGTTGAGCGCGGCCGCCGCAGCCGCCTGGCTCACCGAGCAGCAGTTGCCGGTGGACTGCGACAGCAGCGTGTCCAGCGCCTTGACCAGATCGGCCGGACCGGCCGCATAGCCGATGCGCCAGCCCGTCATCGCATAGGTCTTCGAGACGCCGTTGACGACCAGCGTGCGCTCGCGCAGCGCGGGTGCGACCGCGAGGAGGTGCGGCGTCGCCTCGCCGTCGAAGCGGATGTGTTCGTAGATGTCGTCGGTCATCACCATCACGTGCGGATGGCGTTCCAGCACTTCGGCCAGTGCGCGGTATTCGTCGGCCGTGTAGCTGGCGCCGGTCGGGTTGCTCGGCGAGTTGATCAGCAGCCAGCGCGTGCGCGGCGTGATGGCCGATTCAAGCTGCGCGGGCGTGAGCTTGAAGCCGTTGGCTTCGGGGCACGCCACGGTGACCGGTGTGCCTTCGCAGGCCAGCACCATGTCGGGGTACGACACCCAATAGGGCGCGGGAATGATCACTTCGTCGCCCAGCTCCAGCGTGACCGCGAAGGCGTTGTAGATCGCGCTCTTGGCGCCGCTGGTGGCGATGATCTCGTTCATCGCGTAGCGCAGGCCGTTTTCGCGTTCGAGCTTGGCGGCGATGGCCTGGCGCAGTTCCACCGTGCCGGCCATCAGCGTGTAGCGCGTCGCGCCTTTCTCGATCGCGGCGGCAGCAGCCTGGCGGATGTGGGGCGGCGTGTCGAAGTCGGGCTCGCCCACCACGAGGTTCACGATCGACCTGCCCTGGCGGCGCAGCTCGTTGGCGCGGTCGGCGGCGGAGGTGCTGGGCGAGGGCTTGATGCGCCGCACGCGGGCGGCAATGCGGGGGAGCGTCACTTGTCTTCCTGGGTTGGAGATGGCATGGACCGAACGGTACGCACATCGATCCCGCGAGGCCAAGACGAGATTGCACTGGTTGTATAGGCAGAGCTTATGGTGAGCCCCGATAGCCGCCCCGAGGGCGCGATGCTAGGCTCGACTTTTGCTTGGGGACAAGGCGTGAACCTTCGACGCCTCAAATATTTCGTGAAGATCGTGGACATCGGCAGCCTGACGCAGGTGGCCGATGTCCTTTTCATCGCCCACCGGCGCTGGGCCAGCAACTGGCCACGCTGGAGGGCGAGGTGTGCCAGCAGCTGCTCGTGCGCACCAAGCGCGGCGTCACGCCCACCGAGGCCGGCAAGGTGCTGTACCGGCATGCGCAGATCATCCTGCGCCAGTGCGAGCAGGCGCGCGTGGACATGGAAGCGGCCGGCGAGGGGCTCTCGGGCCAAGTGTCGGTGGGGCTTGCGCCCGGCACGGCTGCCTCCGCGCTCTCGCTGCCGCTGCTGCGCACCGTGCGTGCGCGCCACCCTGGCATCCTGCTCTACCTGAACGAGAACTACGGCACCACGCTGAGCGAGCTCATCATGAACGGCTGCATGGACCTGGCCGTGCTCTACGGCGACAAGGCGATCCATGGCCTGAGCTTTTTGCCGCTGCTCAAGGAGCCGCTGTTCCTGGTCGGGCCGACCGCCATGCCTGCGCCGGCGCAACCGGTGAAGCTGGCCGACCTGCGCGACATCGAGCTCTTTTTGCCGCGCCCCTACAACGTGGTGCGCAAGCTGGTCGACGCGGCCTTCGTGCGCGCGGGCATGGTGCCGCGCGTGGTGGCCGAGATCGAGTCGGCCTTCACGCTGACCGCGGCCATTGCCGACGGGCTGGGCGCCACCATCCTGCCAGCGTCGATGGCGCGCGAAGTGGTGGCGGCCTGCGGGGCCTGGCAGTTCCAGATCGTCGATCCGGTCATCGAGGCGCTGCTGGCGCTGTGCCAGTCCGACCACCTGCCGCTGTCGGAGCTCGCGCAGGCGGTGAAGAGCATCCTGCTCGAGCTCGTGGTCGACCTTGCCAGCACCTTCGCGGCCACGCCCGAACCGGAGCTGGCCGCGCTGTCGTAACGTGCTGTCGTACGTGGCGTCATCAGCCGGCCTTATCCCGGCACAGTCATTCCGTCTTGGGCTTTGTGCCCGCGGCCCGTTACCTTTCATGCCTGCCGTTATGCGTTCGCGGAACGCGTCGGTCACCAAGGATGTTCTGTCGCCACAGACAGGCCCGGCATGAAGCAGGAACAGATCAAGACGCTCATCGACGCACTCGCCGCCTCAGACCTCGCGGAGTTGGAATACAGCGAGGACGGCAGCACGTTGCGGCTGGTGAAGCAATCGGCGTTGACGGCCGCGCCTGCGGTGCGCAGGCCGGCGGTTGCGCGAAGGGCGCCTGCCGCGGTGTCCGCGCAACCGACACCGGCCGCTGCGGCCGAATGCCTCGCGCCACTCTATGGCGTGGTGCATTTGCAGCCGACACCCGGCGAACCGCCCTTCGTGCAACCGGGGCAGGCCGTCGAAGCCGGCCAGATGCTGTGCGTGATCGAGGCCATGAAGATGTTCAACGAAGTCCGCGCCGACGCTGCCGCCACCGTGCAGGCTGTGCTGGTGCGTTCGGGCCAGGAAGTGGAAGCAGGCCAGCCCCTGTTCCGCTTCGGTTGAGGGAGGACGCTGCGCGATGTTCGATACCGTCCTCATTGCCAACCGCGGCGAGATCGCCTTGCGCATCCTGCGCGCCTGCCGCGGCTTGGGCCTCAAGACCGTGGTCGCGCATTCCGAGGCCGACCGCGATACGAGCTACGTTGCGTAGGCCGACCAGGCGCTGTGCATCGGGCCATCGGCGCCGGGGCAGAGCTACCTGAACCAGTCCGCGATCCTGTTCGCCGCCGAAGTCAGCGGCGCGCAGGCCATCCACCCGGGCTACGGCTTCCGGTCGGAGAACGCGGGCTTTGCCGCGCGCGTCGAACAGGCCGGCCTCGTCTTCATCGGCCCCAGCGCCGCCTGCATCCGCACCATGGGCGACAAGGTCTCTGCCAAGCGCGCGATGCGCAAGGCCGGCGTGCCTTGTGTGCCGGGGCCCGACGAAGGTCTTCCGGAAGACCCGGCCGCCATCCAGGCCATCGCGCGCGAGATCGGCTACCCGGTGATCGTCAAGGCTGCGGGCGGCGGCGGCGGGCGCGGCATGCGCGTGGTGCACGACGAAGCGGCGCTGCTCGATGCGATGGCATTGACGCGCGAGGAAGCGCGCCAAGCCTTCGGCAACCCTGAGGTCTACATCGAGAAATTCCTGCTGCACCCGCGCCATGTCGAGATCCAGGTGCTGGCCGACAGCCATGGCAACGCCGTGTGGCTGGGCAGCCGCGACTGCTCGCTGCAGCGCCGCCACCAGAAGGTGATCGAGGAAGCGCCCGCGCCCGGCATCGACGACGCGCTGATGGCCGAGGTGGGCGAGCGCTGCGCGGCCGCCTGCCGGCAGATCGGCTACTGCGGCGTCGGCACCTTCGAGTTCCTCTACGAGAAGAGCGCCTTCTATTTCATCGAGATGAACACCCGCCTGCAGGTCGAGCATCCCGTGACCGAGATGACCGCCGGCATCGACATCGTGCAGCAGCAGCTGCGCATGGCGCGCGGCGAGCGCCTTGCGTTGACGCAGCGCGAGGTGCGATGCCAGGGCCACGCGATCGAGTGCCGCATCAACGCCGAGAACCCCGACACCTTCGTGCCCGCGCCCGGGCGCATCACCGGCTGGCAGGTGCCGGGTGGCTTCGGCGTGCGCGTCGATTCGCATGCCAACGCCGGCTACCGTGTGCCGCCGTACTACGACTCGATGATCAGCCAAGCTGATCGTGCACGGCAGCACGCGCACCGATGCGCTAGCCCGCATGCGGCTCGCACTCGCCGAGATGCGCATCGACGGCATCGCGACCAACGTGCCCCTGCACCGCGAACTGCTGCGCGACGAAGGCTTTGCCGTCGGCGGCGTGGACATCCACCACCTCGAACGCTGGCTGCAGCAAAGGAGCGCAGCGTGACTGCACAACGGCCATCGATCAGCCTGCTGGGCACGACCGCGCTGCTCTTCGAGGCGCCCGGCGAGATGAACCTCACCTCGCAGCAGCGCATCTGGGCGCTGGCGCGCGAGACCCAGGCCTGGCCCGAGATGCGCGAAGCCGTGCCGGGCATGAACAACCTGATGCTGACTTTCATGCGCCCGCCGCGCGGCCTCGATGCGCTCGAAGCCCTGGAGGCGCGCCTGCGCGATGCATGGGATGCGGCCGTCGCGCTGCCGCGGGAAGGCCGCGTCGTCGAGCTGCCCGTGGTCTACGGCGGCGCAGGCGGCCCGCACATGGCCGACGTGGTGGCGCACACCGGCCTCAGCGTCGAGCAGATCGTCGAACTGCACAGCGCGCCGCTCTACCCGGTGTATGCTGCTCGGCAGCCATCCCGGCTACTGCTACCTGGGCGGCATGGACGCGCGCATCGCCACGCCGCGCCGCAAGGTGCCGGTGCTGAGCATTCCAGGTGGCGCGGTGTCGATCGGCGGCGCGCAGACCGGCGTCTCGGCCTCGGCCGGCCCCAGCGGCTGGAACACCATCGGCAGCACCTCGATGTCCTTCTTCGATCCGGCGCAGGACCCGCCCGCGACGCTGCAGCCGGGCGACATGATCCGTTTCCGCGTGGAGGGCATCGCCCGATGATCGAAGTGCTTTCTTCGGCCGCGCTCGCCACCGTGCAGGACCTGGGGCGCACCGGCAGTCTGCGCTGGGGCGTCGGCACCTCGGGTGCCATGGACAACCTGTCGCTCGCAGCCGGCAACTTGTTGTTGGGCAACGCGCTAGGCGCAGCCGCCATCGAAGTCCCGGTGTTTCCGTTCAAGGTACGTTTCGACGAGGACTGCGCATTCGCACTGACCGGCGCGGATTGCGCGGCCCGGCTGGACGATCAGCCTCTGCTGCCCTGGTGGGTGCACCAGGCGCGGGCCGGGCAGGTGCTCACGCTGGGCCTGCCGCAAGGCGGCGCGCAGCGCGGCAGCCGCGCCATGCTGTGCTTGGCCGGCAGAGTCGACGTGCCCGAGGTGCTGGGCTCGCGCAGCACGCAGCTGCGCGGTGCCTTCGGTGGACACGAAGGGCGCGCGCTGCGCCGGGGCGACGTGTTGCGCGCCGCGAGTTCGGGCCAGGCATGCTGCACCGGTTTCGGTTTGGTGCCGCCCGCGCTCGCACTGCCGTTGCAGCGTGATGGCGTGGCCGCCGTGCGCGTCTTGCCCGCAGCCGAGTACATGGCCTTCGAGCCGGCGTCGCGTGAGGCTTTCTGGGCCGGTGAATGGAAGATCACTGCGCAGAGCGACCGTTACGGCTACCGGCTGGAGGGCGAAGCGCTGCGCCCCATCGCACCGATGGAACTGCGCTCGCACGGCATCGTGCCCGGCGTGATCCAGGTGCCGCACAGTGGCCAGCCGATCATCCAGATGCGCGACGCCCAGCCCTCGGGCGGCTACCCCAAGTTCGGCACCGTGATCGAGGCCGACATGTGGCGCCTGGGCCAGGCGCCGATCGGCAGCCGCATGCGCTTCATCGAAACCACCTGGGACGAAGCGCTGGCCGCGCTCGACGAAGTGCGCGCCTGGCTCGACAAGGTGGCGCGCATGGTGGAACTGCATCGCGGTGCGCCTGTGGCCGCAGGAAGGCACTGAGATGAAACCTTGCTTTTCTGTTCGTCGCGTTGTGGGTCATTCAGGGCACGATCATGCCGACGGTGTGCTCTGCTCCGCGAATGTCCCCCGGCGCGGCCTAGGGCCGCATGCCTCCTCCTTTATTTCGCTGCGCAGAGCACACCGCCGGCGTGATCGCTCAGCGCAGCGCTTGATCCGCCGGCACAACAGCAGCGCCCACTGTGC
>CAMATD010000008.1 GCA_945860785.1 Variovorax sp. YR752
GAGGCCACCACCGCGGAGGCGCTGGCCGGGCTGCTCAACGTGTCGAGCCGCACGCTGCACCGGCAACTGCACGAGGAAGGCACCTCGCTGCAGACGCTGAAGAACGAAGTGCGCCACGAGCTGGCGGTGGAGCAGCTGCGCCGCACCAACCGCCCCATCAAGCAGGTCGCGCTGGCGGTGGGCTTTCGCAACGAGAAGAGTTTTTCGCGCGCTTTTCTACACTGGACGGGGTTCGCACCCAGGGATTTCCGGCAACAAGGACCTCCATGAACGGCTACACGAGGATTCGTCGCGTGAAAGTCTTCGTGGCCAGGGTTTACATCCACTGGTCCGTCCTGCTCGTGGCGGGCGGCCTGCTGGCGCTGTCGATCCGCACGCCGCTGCTGGCCCTCATCACCATCGGCTGCTACCTCGGCATCATCTTCGTGCATGAAGCCGGCCACGCCTTCTTCGCCCAGCGGCTCGGGTACCGGCCCTTTGCCATCTACCTGGGCTTTGTGCACGGGCGCTGCGACTACGAGGAGCCCTACAGCGTCAAGCACGAGGCCATCGTCGCCTGGGGCGGCGTGGCGGCGCAGCTGGCGCTGGCCATTCCGTTGATCGTGCTGGCACAGACCACGTCCGTGGCCAGCGTGCCGGGACTCGGGCCCGTCTTCGGATTTCTCGGCTACATCAACCTCGTTGTCGCGCTCTTCAACCTGACGCCCGTGCCGCCGCTCGACGGGGCGCGGGTCTGGGCACTGCTGCCGATCCTGTGGAGCGAGCGCGCCCGCAAGCCGAAGCCGCGGCGCAAGTTCGGCAAGCGCTGATCCGGCCCGGAGAATCCGCGACGATCAGGCGGCGATCAGTGCCAGCGCGTCCGCGATGGACTGGCTGTCTTCCGGCCGCACCAGCTTCGCGACCTGCTTGCCGTCGCGCATGAACACCAGCGTGGGCCAGAGCCGGACGTCGAACGAACGGCCCAGCGGGCGGCCGCTGCCGTCTTCGACCTTGATGCGCGGGATGTCCGGGTACTTGGAGAACGCTTCGGCGATGTTCGGTTGCGCGGCCTTGCAGATGCCGCACCAGTTGGTGCCGAACTCGACCACGGCGGGACCGGAGAGCGCGTCGATCTCGGTGCGGTCGGGCTGCTCTGTCTTGTATTCAGAGGTCATGGGCTGTTGTTCCTGCGGATCGGGGTTGACGCCCTTCATTCCACCAGAAACTCAGGCGGCCTGCAGGCCATGGCCCGATAGCAGCGCCGGCAGTTCGGTCATGTCGCCGAACACCCGCACCGCGCCCGCGCTCAGCAGCGGGCCGGGGCCGCTGTGGCCCGAGTCGCCCGTGCTGTAGCCGAACACCGTGGCGCCCGCGGCCACGCCCGCCATTGCGCCGGTGACCGTGTCTTCCACGACGGCGCAGCGCCTGGGGTCGACGCCCAGTGCCTCCGCGGCGGCAAGGTACACGTCGGGATGGGGTTTGGAGCGCGGCGTTTCGTGGCCGCTGAAGATGCGGCCTTCGAAGCAGTCGAGCAGGCCGACCTTGGCCAGTTGCAGTTCGACCTTGTGGCGGTCGGCGCCCGAGGCGCAGGCGATGCGGCCCTTGAGCATCGCGTGGATCTGGCGGATGGCCGCGGGCGCATTGGGGATGGCCGTGAGGTCGCGCTCGAGGGCCTCGTTGCGGCGGGCCCTGAATGTCTTCAGCCACTCGGGGGTGATCGCGAAACCCGTCTTCGATTCGATGAGTGCTGCTTCGTCCTTCACGGCCTTGCCGGTGAAGGTGTTCATCGACTCTTCGGTGGTGATGTGCCAGCCGAGTTCGCCGAGCATGTCGGCGAGGACGCGGTTGGTGATGGGTTCGGAATCGACGAGAACGCCGTCGCAGTCGAAGAGGACTGCGGCGAAAGGGAATGGGGTCATTGCGCTGAGGGGGTTCGGGGGAGTTCCCCCATGGTAGCAATGACCCCGGGCGAGCTCAGGACACCGAGTGGATCGGGATGTAGATCTCCCCGCCGCCCGCCATGAACTCCTTGGACTTCTGCTCCATCCCCTCGGCCAGGGCTTGGGCCTCGGCCACGCCCTTCTTCGCCGCGTACTCGCGCACTTCCTGCGTGATCTTCATCGAGCAGAACTTCGGCCCGCACATCGAGCAGAAGTGCGCCACCTTGCTCGAGTCCTTGGGCAGCGTCTCGTCATGGAATTCGCGCGCGGTGTCGGGGTCGAGGCCCAGGTTGAACTGGTCTTGCCAGCGGAACTCGAAGCGTGCCTTGCTCAGCGCGTCATCGCGCGAACGGGCTCCGGGGTGACCCTTCGCCACATCCGCCGCATGCGCCGCAATCTTGTACGCAATGATCCCCTGCTTCACGTCATCGCGATCGGGCAGGCCCAGGTGTTCCTTGGGCGTGACGTAGCACAGCATCGCGGTGCCGGCCCAGCCGATCATCGCGGCGCCGATGGCGCTGGAGATGTGGTCGTAGCCCGGCGCGATGTCGATGGTCAGCGGCCCGAGCGTGTAGAACGGCGCCTCGTGGCAGTGCTTGATCTGCTCGTCCATGTTCGCCTGGATCATGTGCATCGGCACATGGCCCGGCCCTTCGATCATGGTCTGCACATCGTGCTTCCAGGCGATCTTCGTGAGCTCGCCCAGCGTGCGCAGTTCCGCGAACTGCGCCTCGTCGTTCGCGTCCGCGCCCGAGCCGGGGCGCAGCCCATCGCCGAGCGAGAAGCTCACGTCATACGCCTTCATGATGTCGCAGATGTCCTCGAAGCGCTCGTAGAGGAAGCTCTCCTTGTGGTGTGCAATGCACCACTTCGCCATGATCGAACCGCCGCGCGACACGATGCCCGTCATGCGATCGGCCGTCAGGTGGATGAACGGCAGGCGCACACCCGCATGGATGGTGAAGTAGTCGATGCCCTGCTCCGCCTGCTCGATCAGCGTGTCGCGGAAGATCTCCCAGGTCAGGTCCTCAGCCACGCCGCCCACCTTCTCGAGCGCCTGGTAGATCGGCACGGTGCCGATGGGCACCGGCGAGTTGCGCACGATCCAGTCGCGCGTGGTGTGGATGTTCTTGCCGGTCGACAGGTCCATCACGTTGTCGGCGCCCCAGCGGATTGCCCACACGAGCTTTTCGACTTCTTCCTCGATGCTCGAGGTGACGGCCGAGTTGTCGATGTTAGCGTTGATCTTGACCTTGAAGTTGCGGCCGATGGCCATCGGCTCGACTTCGGGGTGGTTGATGTTGGCCGGAATGATCGCGCGGCCGCGCGCCACCTCGTCGCGCACGAACTCGGGCGTGATGATGCGCGGAATGCTGGCACCCATCGGGTTGCCGGCCACGCGCCTGGCACGCTCCTCGTTGGCGAGGTATTCGGCCATCCACTCGCGCTTGCCGTTCTCGCGCAGCGCCACGTATTCCATCTCGGGCGTGACGATGCCGCGACGTGCGTAGTGCATCTGCGTGACGTTGGCGCCCGATTTGGCGCGGCGCGGCGTGCGTTGCAGGGCCGAGGCAGCGGCGCGCAGCTCGGCCAAGCGCTGGGCGTCGTGGTCGTGGGCGTGCTTCAAGCCCTCGTCGAGCGCCTGGTGCGAGCGGCCTTCGTAGCTTTCGGTGTCGTTGCGCTCGATGACCCATGCGCCGCGCACGTCAGGCAGGCCGCGGCGCACGTCGATGTCGACCTTGGCGTCGGTGTACGGGCCCGAGGTGTCGTAGAGCGACACCGTTTCGCCGTTGGTCAGCAGCACGTCGCGCACCGGCACGTTCAGATCGGACCGGCTGCCCGGAATCAGGCACTTGTGGAACGCGGGAAAGGGCTCGCGCGTGAGCGAGAGCAAAGAGGTGAACTTGTCGGAGGCATTCATCGGGGCACTCCTTGTTGAGGGAAAGGGTGCTCCGCAATCGCTCGGTGGACTTTGGGCCGTCACGGAAGGTGGGTGACGGGACCGGAGTCAGGGAGTGCAGCTCTTCTTACGCCGGTATGACCCGGATCAAGTTCGCGAGTCGGCAGCTTTGCCATCTCAGCACACCACATGTGTGCACCCCGGAGCGGGGCTGATTGTGCGGGCCTGAGTCGGGTACGTCAACCCGGGCCGCCGGTGCAAGGGGGTGGGCGAAGCGACACGAAGTGCGCGAGGCCTGGGGGTGGGTCATAAAAGCCTGTTTACGATCTATCTATTCAGGGCTGTGCAGATGCCTGTTGGGGTGAGGTGCGCGGTCAGTTCGGGGTGCGTGTACAGGACACCGGGTGTCCCCCTCCGCGAATGTCCCCCGCTTCGCTCCTCCTTTATTTCGCTGCGGGGGACACCCGGTGCCCTGTGCACAGTGGGCGCTGTCGTTGTGCCGGCGGATCAAGCGCTGCGCAGAGCACACCGCCGGCGTGATCGCGCCCTGAACAGCAGCACCCCAATATGGCCAAAAATAGACCGTAGACAGGCTCTAAGCCAAGGGCTGCTGCAGGTCGCCCTCAAGGTAATACCAGCGCTCGCCTTCCCGCACGAAGCGGCTGCGCTCGTGCAGGCGCGTGGCGGTGCCCGTGCTGCTGCGCTGGCGCGCGACGAATTCGACCTCGGCATGGTCGGCCTCGAGCACGGAGCGCGAACGGATGTCGAGCCTCAGCCATTTGACGCCGGGCTCGACATCGATCGAAGCCGGCCGCTTCGACGCATGCCAGGTGGCGAGCAGGTATTCGGCACGCTGCAGAACGAAGGCCGAATAGCGCGAACGCATCAGCGATTCGGCGTCGGGCGCGGGCGTGTTCTCGAAATCGTCAAGATAGCGGCCACAGCACAGGGCGTAGCCGATGGGCTTGTCGCGGCGGTCGGTACGGCCGCAGGGGCAAGGTCCGGTGGTGGGATCGATGGCGCTCATGAAGACCGCTATTGGAACACCTCGCGGCCCTCCCTCCGATGGGGCAACCCCGGAGCTATGCAGGACGGCTCCCGGCGATGGCTTCCTGGAGCGCCCGCGCATCGGCCGGCTTGTAGATCAGCGCATAGCCCGCGCGCTAGACCTCGGCCCGGTTGGCATGGGCGGTTTCCCCGGTCAGGATGACCACATGGCGCACCTTCCCGACCGCCTGGAGGGCTTGGGCAGCGGCCAGCCCTGAGAGGCCGCTGCCCAAGCGCAGGTCGCTCAGCATCCGGTCAAACACACCGGCCTGCTGCAGGGCATCGCGCGGATTGGCGGCCTGCGCCACCTCGTGGCCCCAGCCGCAGAGCAGCGAACGCATCGCCTCGCGCACCGGCTGCTCGTCGTCGAGCACCAGGATGCGGATCGCGGGCGGCCGGTCGGGTGGGGCCTTGGCCGGCGCACCGGGCGCTCTCGCTTCCGGCTCGTCGGGTGGCTCGGGCGCCTCTTCCAGCACGAGCGAGAAGGTGCTGCCGCAGCCCGGCGCGGTGCGCACCTCGATGCGCGACCCCATGACCTGCGCCATGCCCGCCACCAGCGACAGGCCCAGTCCGAGCCCCCGGCTGCGATCCCGCCCCGGGTTGTCGACCTGGAAAAACTCCTCGAACACCTGCTCCCGGTGCCGCGCCTCGATGCCCACGCCCGAATCGCGCACCTCGATGCGCCAGGCCGGCACGCCGTTGGGCGTGCGCTGCAACCGCCGCGCGAGCACGAAGACCGTGCCCGAAGGCGTGTACTTGATGGCGTTGTCGATCAGGTTGCCCAGCACGCGCGTCAGCATGCGCGCATCGGCCCGCACCACGGCTTCGGTCGGGCGGATGCGCAGCGCCAGCCCCTTGGCGTCGGCCAGGGCCGCGAAACGCCCGTTCAGCGATTCGAACAGCGGGTCGAGGTACCGGGGCTCCAGCCGCACCGGGGCCACGCCGCCGTCGAGCTGCGCGATGTCGAGCAGCGCGTCGATGGAGCCGCGCAGGGCGTCGACGCTGTCGCGCATGAAGCGCAGGTTGTCGGGGCTGGGTGCGCTGCGCGTGTTGAGCGCATCGACAAAGATCGCCAGCGCATGCATGGGCTGGCGCAGGTCGTGGTTGGCGGCCGCGAAGATGCGTGCGCGCTGCGCCGCGAGTTGCGCCACATGGTCGAGCTGCCTTGCCAGCGCGTCGGCCAGGCGCGCTTTCTCGAAGCCGGCTTCGATGGCACCCACGATCAGCCGGTTCTGCTTGCGGGCGTAGTAGAGCGCGGCAAACATCTGCGAGACGACCAGGCAACCCATGATGAGCTGCACGCTGCCCGGCTCGACCACCAGGCGCAACGCCATGCCCAGGAACATCGGCACGCTGAAGCACACCGCCGCTAGCCACCACTGGGCCAGCGCCGCGATGACGACGCTGGAAACCCCGCTGACGAAGAAGTACATCAGCAAGATCAGCGTCAGGTTGTCGTGCGGAAAGAAGAGCCACGGCGCCAGCCCCCAGATCAGCCCCGGAACCAGCATGAGCAACTCCAGCCGCCGGCGCGTCTGCACCGCCGTGGCGACTTCGATGCGGGCCGGGTCCACGCGGCGCAGGTGGCGATGCCGCTGCCACTGCGAGGTGTGCACCAGCACGCCCCAGACCAGCGCACCCGGGTTGTGGGTCAGGACGAGAAAAGTAATCCAGAAGATGGCCGCGACCGTGGCCGCCATCAGCGGCGTGTCGAAGGTGTCGATCACATAGGCCCGCGCCAAGCTCTGGTCGACCAGCGGATTGGCATTCGGCGATTCGACCCAGTAATCGCGTATGCGCCGCAGCACAGCCCCCGGGAAGGGCTTGCGAGCGGAGCTGGAGGGGGATGCAGGCATGGGCGGAAAAGCGGGCCCGCAATTCTGCGCGCATTGCGCGAACCCCGGGTCACCCACCCGGACATCCACCCTTGGCGTGGCGCTTGCTAAACGTTAGCCTTACTTTGGCACACGAAAAGAGCGAGGCGGCGATGTACCTGACAGCACCCGAACAGCAGGCGCTGCGCGGCGTTTTCACGCTGCTGGCGGAAGACTGCGGCGAACGCGACATCCGCGAGCGGCTCGGCTGGGCGCTGCTCGACCTGCTGCATGCGGACCAGTTCGCGTCCTTCGTGTGGGATGCCGCAAGCGGCCGCTTCGTCGGCCGCGTGGCGCTCAACATGGACGCCGCCAACCTCGACCGCTACGACGCATGGCACCAGCACCACGACCCGATCACCTTCGTGCTGCAGTCGCACCGCCGCGCCACGCGCGTGTCCGAGGTGATGCCGCAGCGCGAGCTGATGCGCAGGGAGTTCTTCACCGACTTTCTCTCGCGCGACGGAATGCATTGGGGCATGAACCTGCATGCCTTCGAGGGCGACCTGCGCATCTGGCGGCGCAAGGGACGGGGCGATTTCGGCGACCACGAGAAGGCGCTGCTCGATCTGATCGAGCCCGCGTTCATCGGCGCGCTGCAGCGCGCCCAGCGGACGGCGGCTGCGGTGCCGATGCCGGTTGAAGCCGCATGGAGCACATTGAGCACACGCGAACAAGAGGTCGCACGCGCCGTGTGCGAAGGCCTGACCGACAAGGAGATCGCGCGCCGCATGGCCGTGAGCGTGCCCACGGTGCGCACCTACCTGCGGCGCATCTTCGACAAGCTCGGCATCGAGCGGCGGTCGGCGCTGGCCGGCTGGGCCGCGCGCTGACCCTGCTCCGCAAACGCGCCCTACTTCGCCTTGGGCGCCGGCAGGCGACCCAGCACCGTTTCCACCGCCATGCCCACCGCCAGCAGTTGGCGATCGCTGCCGGCCGGCCCGTCCAGCTCCAGCCCCACCGGCAGCCCGCTGGTCGCGCCGAGCCCCGAAGGCAGCTGCACACCCGGAATGCCGGCGTTGCTGCCCGGGTCGGTGTTCTGGATCAGCGCACCGAAGTTCTCGGGACTGCTGGCTTCAGGTGCGGCCACCAGCGCCACGCGCGGCACGGTCGGGAACACCAGCGCATCGAGCTTGTTCTTCGCGAAGGTGTCGCGGTAAAGCTTCTGCAGCGCGGGCCGCGCGACGCGCATGGCGTTGTCGTAGACCGGCTTTGCATCGACCACGCCGTTCGGCGCGGGCAGCTTGCTGCGGGATCACGAAGGCTTCGAAGGTGCCCTTGACGTCGGGGCTCGCGATGCCGGCTGTCAGCTGCGCGATATCGATGCCGGTGCGGTACTTCGCGAGGTAGGCCACCATGTCGTCGTGCGCCTCGTAGAGCGCAAGCGGAAAGCCGATGGCGCCGTTGAGTTCCATCAGCTTCGGCATCTCCACGTCCACCAGTGTGACGCCCGCCGCGCGCAGCCTGGCGAGTGCGGCGTCGGTGGTGGCGCGCGTGTCCGCGTCGAGGTTGGCGTAGAAGGCCGGCACCACGCCGAGCCGCACGCGCTTCAGGTCGGCGGGCTTGAGCGGCGTGCCGCCCGCGATCACGCGGTCGAGCAGCGCGACATCGACCATCGACTGCGCCATCGGGCCCGCGGTGTCGCGTGTGTGCGAGATCGGCGCGATGCCCTGCTGCGAATAGCGACCCATGGTCGGTCGCAGCGAAGCGCAGCCGTTGAACGCGCAGGGAATGCGCACCGAACCGCCGGTGTCGGTGCTGAGCGCCGCCGGCGCCATGCGCGCGCCGAGCGCCGCGCCATTGCCCGATGACGATCCGCCCGCGATGCGGCTCGCATCGTAGGCGTTGCGCACGCCGACCTCAGGGCCGGTCTGGAACGCGGGGTTGTAGCCGGTGACGCCGAAGGCCAGCTCGTGCATGTTCGTCTTGCCCAGGATGACGGCACCGGCCGCGCGCAGCTTGGCAACCACGGGCGCATCGGCAGCGGGCACGAAGCCCTTGAGCGCGGGCATGCCGGCCGTGGCGGGCAGGCCTTGCACCTGGATGTTGTCCTTGATCACCACAGGCAGGCCAGCCAGCGGCTTGCAGGCGCCGCCGCGCTTGCGCTGCGCATCGGCGGCGCGCGCGGCCTTCAGTGCGCCGGCCTCGTCGAGCGTGACGAAGGCGTTGAGATTCGCCTTCGCCTTGGCCTGCGCGAGGTAGGCCGTCACCAGTTGCTCGCTGCTCAGGGTGCCGGCGCAAAGCTGCTGCACGGCGTCGCTCGCCGTCAGCGTGGCGATGTCCGGGGTCGCGGGCTGCGCCTGTGCGGATGAGCCGACGACACCAAGGCACAGCAGGGCCGCGGCGAGGGGAACGGGTTTGGAAATGGACATGGCAAGGACCTCCGACGAAGAGACCGCCATGCTGCGCCGTCGGCGCTGGCCTGTCTGTCATCGAAACCGATGACACCGGAACTCATGGCCGCTTCAATTCCGGATAGATCGTCATCAGCTGCATGGCCACGCCGTTGGTCCAGCCAAAGCCGTCCTGCAAGACATACTCGCCGCCGCCGGCCTCGCCGCTGTTGTCGATCACGTTGTACTTTTCGACCAGCTTGCCGCTGCTGCCGTAGACCTGCTGCACCTTGCCCATCCAGCGCGTCGCGATTTCATGCGCCAGCGCATCCTGGCCATAGCGCCGAAGGCCTTCCACGGCAATCCATTGCAAAGGTGCCCAGCCGTTGGGCGCATCCCATTGCTGGTTGGTAGAGATCGGCGTCGTCACCACGCCATGCGGCTTCAGCAGTTCCTTGCCTGTCCAGTCGGCCACGCGCGCCGCCTGCGCGGGTTCCGCGAGGCCGACGAACAGCGGGTACAGCGTGGCGGCGCCCGGTCGGCCGGTCTGCTGCTGCTTGATCCACTGGTAGTCCACGTAATGGCCACCGGCTTCGTTCCACAAATACTTCTGCACCGCCAGACGACGACGTTCGGCGCGTTGCGTGAAATCGTTGCTGCAAGCGGTGTCCTGCACGCGCTCGCAGCCCAGGCGGATCGCGTTCTCCAAACCGTACAGCAGGCTGTTCAGGTCGACGGGCACGATCGCGGTGGTTTCGATGGTGGCCAGCGTCTTGCCGTCGGCGAACCAGCGGCTGCTGAAGTCCCATCCGCTCTCCGCGGCGGCGCGCACGTCGCGATAGGCCTCTGCGGCGGCGCGACCGCTCTTCTGCGCCAGCGCAACGTCCTCCGCATACGATTCGTCACGCGGCACGGCGCGGTCGTCGTAGTAGCGGTTCAGCACGCTGCCGTCGACCAGCGCCACCACCCGGCGGTGCGCGGTACCGGGCTTGAGACCGTTCGCACCCTCCATCCAGAATGCGTATTCGCGCCGCAGTTGCGGCAGGTAGCGCGCATAGGCGGCGGCCTCGTCCTGGGTGGACAGCAGGCCGACCATCTTGAAGTAGAAGGGCGGCTGCGACCGGCTCAGGTAGTAGCTGCGATTGCCGTTCGGAATATGGCCGTAGCGGTCGATCAGGCTGGCGAAATTGCCGACCATGTCGCGCAGCGCCTGTGGCTTGCCGTTCTGCAGCAAGCCCAGCATGGTGAAGTACGAATCCCAGTAGTACACCTCGCGAAAGCGCCCGCCCGGCACCACGTAGGACCCGGGCAGCGGCAGCAAGGAAGAACCTGCGCCTGGCTTCTGCGGTTGCTGCGTCAGATGCGGCCAAAGACTCGCGATGTGCTGCGTCAGTGACTGCGAACGATCACTGACATAGGTGTCGGCGTTGTCCTGCGGCAGGTTGAAGTGCTGCCGCACGAAGCCGGACAGGTCGAAACCGGGACGGTCCTTTTCACGCCTGTACTGCGCAGCGACGACCGCGGGCGAGGTCTTGGGCACGGCGTCGACGAAAGTCTTGCCGTCCTTGAAGACCTGCCCCAACTGCACCGCGGCGAACAGCTCCGGATACAGCTCGGAAGGCGACGCCGAATAGACCGCGGTGGGCCTGGCGGCAACGAGTACTTCAGCATTCGCGGGCGCGTTGAACGCGCCGAATGCCAGGCTGGCTGCCACTGCGGCAGCCGCAACGACCGAGAAGCCCGGGCAACGATGCGGCGGAGCCGCGAATGCCTGAGTCATGTCAGTCTCCCCTTTGTTGTTCAGCGGAAACTTTACATGACGGGTCGCGGCCTGCGCCTGTCACCCTGCCGCGCGGCGGGGCTTCAGGCCAGGGCGCGCTGGATCAGCAGTTTCTGGATGTCCGACGTGCCTTCGTAGATCTGGCACACGCGCACGTCGCGATAGATGCGTTCGAGCGGAAAGTCGTTCACGTAGCCGTAGCCGCCCAGCGTCTGGATGGCGGCGCTGCACACGCGCTCGGCCATCTCGCTCGCGAACAGCTTGGCCATGGCCGCTTCCTTGAGGCAGGGCAGGCCCGCATCGCGCAGGCTCGCGGCGTGCCAGATCAGCTGGCGCGCGGCTTCGAGTTGCGTCGCGCATTCGACCAGGCGAAAGCCCACGGCCTGCTGGTCGAAGATCGAGCCGCCGAAGGCCTGGCGCTCCTTGGCGTAGGCCAGCGCCACATCGAACGCGCTGCGCGCCATGCCCACGCTCTGCGCCGCGATGCCGATGCGGCCGCCTTCGAGCGCGCCGAGCACGATCTTGTAGCCCTCGCCTTCAGCGCCGATAAGGTTCTCGGCCGGAATGCGGCAGCCGTCGAAGGTGATCTGTGCCGTGTCGCTGCTGTGCTGGCCCAGCTTGTCCTCGAGCCGCGCCACGCCGTAGCCAAGCGCATCGGTGGGCACGATGAAGGCGCTCATGCCGCGCTTGCCCGCGCCCTTGTCGGTGACCGCGATGACGATGGCGACCTGGCCGTTCTTGCCGCTGGTGATGAACTGCTTCACGCCGTCGATCACATAGCCATCGCCGTCCTTGCGCGCCGTGGTGCGCAGGCTCGATGCATCGCTGCCGGCCTGCGGCTCGGTGAGGCAGAAAGCGCCGAGCATCTGGCCCTGTGCGAGCGGCTCGAGCCATTTCTTCTTCTGCTGCGCGTTGCCGTAACGCATGAGGATCGCGTTGACCGGGCAGTTGGTCACGCTGATCGCGGTGCTGGTGCCGCCGTCGCCGGCCGCGATTTCTTCGAGCACCAGCGCGAGGGTGAGGTAGTCGAGGCCCGCGCCACCGTGCTCCTCGGGCACGCAGATGCCGTAGGCACCCAGCGCCGCGAGGCCTTGGTGCGCCTCCTTCGGAAAGCTGTGCTCGCGGTCCCACTTCGGGGCGTTGGGCCAGAGTTCGGCCTGCGAGAAATCGCGCACCGCGTCGCGAATCGCTTCCTGGTCGGCACTGAGCAGCATGGCGTGTCTCCTTCTCTTTTCTTCTTCGTGCTTCTTACTTGCCGACACCCAGATCCATGATCAGCCGCGCAGCCATGTAGAGGCGGCGCGGAATGGCGCTGATGTCCACGTACTCGGCCTTGTCGCTGTGGTAGCCGAAGCCCGGCAGGCCCAGGCTTTCGATCACCGGCTTGCCGGAGAGTGCCGCGTAGGCCGCGTCGGTGCCGCCACCCGTGCGCTCTTCCACGCCGAGGTTGCCGCCGGCTTCCTTATAAGAAGGCCACGGCCTTGTCGACCAGCTTCTTGCCGCCTTCGCCGGCATTGAAGGCCGGACAGCCGCGCGTGACGATCACCTTGACGTCGGCCTCGGGCAGCTTCTTCTGCTGCGCCTTTTCCTCGAGCGTCTTCATGGCGGCGTCGAAGTCTTCGTTGCGCGCATAGCGCACGTCGGCATTCAGCGTGGCGCTGGCGGGGATGATGTGCGACACGTTGCCGGCCTTGGCGATGGTCCAGTTGAAACGCAGGTTCTTCGCCTTGTCGTCGATGCTCATGGTGCGCAGCACGAGGTCGGAGGCCTCGACCAGCGCGTTCACGCCGAGCTCGGGCGCAGCGCCCGCGTGCGAGGCCTTGCCGGTGATGTTGACCTGCACGTAGGCAATGCCCGAGGTGCCGAGCGAGAGCTTCTCGTCGCCGGCGCTGGTGGGCTCGAACGAGAGCACGTAGTCGGCGAGCTTCGCTTCGTCCTGGATCAGTTCGCGCGAACCGAAAGAACCCTTTTCCTCGTCGGTGTTGAACAGCACGGTGATGGTGCCGTAGTCGCGCACGCCGTAGTCCTTGAGCAGCTTGAGCGTGTGCAGGATGACCGCGTTGCCGCCCTTGTCGTCGGCGATGCCGGGGCCGTAGGCCTTTGTCGCCCTCGATCTTGAACGGCGCCTTGGCGAGCGTGCCCTTGAGGTACACGGTGTCCATGTGCGAGAGCAGCAGCAGGTTCTTGCCGCCGCGGCCTTTGAGCTTGCCGACGATGTTGTCGCCCACCACGAGGCCGGCCGACTTGCTGCGCGTGACGGTGAAGCCCAGGGTCTTGAGTTCGCCTTCGAGGTAGTTGCCGGCGGCGGCAATGCCCTCGGCGTCGCCCGTGCCGGTCTCGATGTTCACCAGCCGCTCCAGCGTCTTGATCACGGCCGGCTGCTCGTCGGTGGCCGCCTGGAACAGCACGTTGTCGCGCTTCTGCGCCCAGCTGGCAGCCGGTGCCAGGAAGGCGGTGGCCAGCAAGGCGGCAACGGCGGAACGGTGGATGGATGGGCGCATGGAATCTCCTGCTCTACGCAATGTGGTTATGGATGTCTGAGTCAAAAAGCCGGTGAGCGCCCATCCCTCGGGCGCGCCCGGCTGTTTTTCTTATAGCAATTCGAGGGCCACGGCGGTGCCTTCGCCGCCGCCGATGCACAGCGTGGCCACGCCGCGCTTCTTGCCGCGCGCCTTCAGCGCATGGATCAGCGTGACCATGATGCGCGCGCCGCTCGCGCCGATAGGGTGGCCCAGCGCGCAGGCGCCGCCGTTCACGTTGACGATCTCGTGCGACACGTCGAGCTCGTGCATCAGCGCCATCGGCACCACGGCAAAGGCTTCGTTCACTTCCCACAGGTCGACGTCCTTGACGGTCCAGCCGGTCTTCTTGAACAGCTTGGCGACTGCGCCCACAGGAGCGGTCGAGAACCACTCGAGCTCCTGCGCATGCGTGGCATGGCCGACGAGGCGGGCGATGGGCTTGGCGCCGATCTTCTTAGCGTGCGATTCAGTCATCATCACCAGCGCGGCCGCGCCGTCGTTGATCGACGAGCTGGATGCGGCGGTGATGGTGCCGTTCTCTTTCTTGAACGCGGGCTTGAGCGTGGGGATCTTGTCGAGCTTGACCTTGCCCGGGCCTTCGTCGATGGAGATCACGGTGTCGCCACCGCGGCCCTTGACGGTGACCGGCACGATCTCGTCCTTGAACGCACCGGATTCGGTAGCGGCCTTGGCGCGCTGCACGCTCGCAATGGCGAAGGCGTCCTGCTGCTCGCGCGTGAACTTGTATTTGGCGGCGCAGTCTTCGCCGAAGGTGCCCATCGAGCGGCCCGGCTGGTAGGCCTCTTCGAGGCCGTCGAGCATCATGTGGTCGAAGATGCGGTCGTGGCCCATGCGGTAGCCGCCGCGGCCCTTGAGCATCAGGTAGGGCGCGTTGGTCATGCTTTCCATGCCGCCCGCGACGATCACGTCGTGCGTGCCGGCCAGCAGCAGGTCGTGCGCGAGCATCGCGGCCTTCATGGCCGAGCCACACATCTTGCTGAGCGTCACTGCGCCCGCGCTGTCGGGCAGGCCGCCCTTGTAGGCCGCCTGGCGCGCCGGGGCCTGGCCCTGGCCGGCCATCAGGCAGTTGCCGAACAGCACTTCGCCCACGCTCTCGGGCGAGATGCCCGCGCGCTCGACGGCGGCCTTGATGGCTGCACCGCCGAGGTCGTGCGCGGAGAGGGAAGAAAAGTCGCCTTGAAAGCCACCCATGGGGGTGCGGGCGGCGCCGACGATGACGATGGATTCGGACATGGTGGTCTCCTTCTGGAATGTGAAAGTGAAGCGGTCGGTTGCAGCCGTGGCCGCGGTCGGTCAGAAATGGGTCGCGTGCCCCTCGTGCTGGAAGCGCTGCGATTCTTCGTACGGGAACACATCGAGCATCTGGCCCGCCTGGATGCGTTCCTTGTGATGCTGCCAGAAGGCAGTGTCGAGCAGGTCGGCGTGGTGCGCCATGAAGGCTGCGCGCACGTCGCTGTTGCCGAGCAGGAAGGGCTCGAAGGTTTCGGGGAACACGTCCTTCGGGCCCACCGAGTACCAGACCTCGCCGCTCATCTCGTCTTCCTCGTTGCGCGGGGTGGGTACCTTGCGAAATTTGCAGTCGGTGATGTATTCGATTTCGTCGTAGTCGTAGAACACGACCTTGCCGCCGCGCGTGACGCCGAAGTTCTTCCACAGCATGTCGCCGGGGAAGATGTTGGCGGCGACCATGTCCTTGATGGCGTTGCCGTATTCGATCACCGCGTGTTCCAGCTGGTCTTTCGCGTGCTTGGCATGCGCCGGGCTCTCAGGGTGGGCCAGCGTGTCGAAGGCTTCCTGCAGGTAGATGTTGAGCGGGATCATGCGGCGCTCGATGTAGACGTGCTTGAGCACGACTTCCATCTCCCCGTTGCCGTCGCGGTCGCCGATCTCGAGCTGGCTGGGCGCGAACTTCTGGATTTCCTCGATCAGCTCGGGCTTGAAGCGGTCGAGCGGAAAACCCACGTCGCTGTACTCCAGCGTGTCCGCCATGCGGCCCACGCGGTCGTGCTGCTTCACGAGCATGTACTTGCCCTTGATCTGCTCGCGCGTGGTGTCTTTCTGCGGCGGATAGAAGTCCTTGATGACCTTGAACACGAAGGGGAACGACGGCAGGTCGAACACCAGCATGACCATGCCCTTGATGCCGGGCGCGGTCCGGAAGCGGTCGCTCGAGTAGTTCAGGTGCGAGAGGAAGTCGCGGTAGAACAGCGTCTTGCCCTGCTTGGCGAGGCCCAGCGCGTTGTAGATTTCGGCGCGGGGCTTGCGCGGCATCAGCGAGCGCAGGAACTGCACCCAGGCCGAGGGCACCTCCATGTCGACCATGAAGTAGGCGCGCGCGAAGCTGAAGAGCATCTGCAGGTCGTCTTCGCCGAACAGCGCCGCATCGATGTAGAACTTGCCGTGGCTGTCGTGCAGGATCGGCAGCGAGAACGGAATCTCGGTGAAGCCGTTCATGATCTTTCCGACCACGTACGCGCCCTTGTTCCGGAAGAACAGGCCCGAGAGCACCTGCAGCTGGAAGTTGGCGCGCAGCTTGACCTGGTGAAAGCGGTTCAGGATGACGTGCGCCACGCGCTCGGCATCGCGCCGCTTGTTGGCATAGCTGCCCTGCAGCGCGAAGTCGTCGAGCATCTGCTCGAGGGTGTCGGCCAGCGTGTCGTGCGCGGGGTAATAAGGGCGATAGGTCGGCGCGCCGCGCGGCTCGATGTACTCGGTGCTGATGGCGGGTCGAACGAAGATGAAATCGTTCTGGAAGTACGCGCGATGCAGGATCTTCGTGGTCACCGAGTTGAAGAAGCTCTCGGCCAGTTCGGGCTGGTGGTGCTCCACCAAGAGGCCGATGAAGTGCAGCTTGACCTGGTGCCAAACCTCCATCGGCTGGTCGCCGGCCTTGAACTCCTTTTCGAGCCGGGCCACGGCCTCGTTCACGCGCAGGTCGTAGAACTCGATGCGCTCGCGCTGCGCACGCTGCTGGCCGTGCCAGTCGGCGGTTTCGAAACGGTGCTTGGCGCGCGCCGATTCGGCGCGGAACAACCGGTAGTGCCGGTTGAACCCATCGATCATCGCCTTGGCGATGTCGTAGGCCAGCGGTGAATCGAGGCGCTGCGGGAACATGGGCGCGGCCGGATGGCTACTTGGCGGCGGGCTCGCTGCCTTCGGTGCCGTCGGCGCCCGCCTGCGCGGAGGGCGAGAGGCTCAACGGCTTGCTCCACTTGTAGCGGATGCGCTGCACCGCGGCCTTGTAGATAGCGTCGAGCGGCTTGTCGCCATCGGCGTTCAGGCCCAGGTCCTGCAGCAGGCCGTCGTGCACGCCGAAAGTCCAGCCATGGATCCGGACCTTCTGGCCGCGACCCCAGGCATCGACCATGACCGTGCTGACGGCCACGTTGACCACCTGCTCGGCCACGTTGAGCTCGCACAGGGCATCGACGCGCACGTCTTCGGGCAGGCTGTCGAGCATCACGCTGTGGCGGTCGCGCACGTCCTGGATGTGGCGGATCCAGTTGTCGGCCAGGCCGATGCGCTTGCCGCTGAGCGCGGCCTTGACGCCGGCGCAGCCGTAGTGGCCGACCACCATGATGTGCTCGACCTTCAGGTGCTCGACCGCGAACTGGATCGCCGAGAGCGCGTTCAGGTCGGAGTGCACCACGATGTTGGCCACGTTGCGGTGCACGAACACTTCGCCCGGCTCCAGGCCGGTGATCTGGTTGGCGGGCACGCGGCTGTCGGAGCAGCCGATCCACATGTAGCGCGGCGTCTGCTGCTTCACCAGGCTGGTGAAGAAGCCGGGCCGGTCGCGTTCCATCTGTGCGGACCAGGCACGGTTGTGGGCGAAGAGGTCTTCGAGGTTGTCGGACATGAGCTGAGCGCCTGAACGGTTATTTGGTAGGAGAAACTGGCTGCTGGGGGCCAGCGCAATAGGATCCGGGAAATTTCATTGCCATCTTGCGAAACTCCGCAAGCTCGTCCCCTTGTGCATCGAGCCAGGTTGACCGAAACGTGTGAACGCGCGCCACGATGTCCGCTGGACACGACTTCTGAGCGACCCGGTCGCACATTTCCTGCGCGACCTGGTTCGGACTCTTTTCCGAGTTTGTCGAATGTGGGGGCAGTATCGAGAATACGGTAGCGTGCGCAGCACTCTGGTTGCGAAGGTATCGCGAGATTCGTGGGGAGGTCACGCGCCTGACGTCTTCGGGCGGTAAGCCCGCGAGCCATTCTGATCCCGTTGATCCCCAGTCGATTCCGTTGAGGGCCTCCTGTGCTTCGGTCGTCAACAATTGGTCCATCTCCCCGGTAAGCATGGGGAGCAGGCGCGATACGCCGGGCCGGACGCGCTCGACGGCGGCAAGAAATTCCGATTGGAAACCGACCTCCTTCATGTAGGCCAGCACATGCGCTATCGGCCATTGCAAACGAAGGCCACTGTTCACATCAGTTGTCGCTGCATCGAGGACTTCGATGGCCCTCGCCGTTTCAAGGATCTTCAATACCCGCTTTCCATTGGTCGAGCGAAAGTACCAGTCCAGCTCGGACAGTTCGTCGTCCGAATAGCTTGCCAAGATCAGTTCCCGAAGGAGACGAACGCTCGCCTGCGGGCCACCGTCTGCAGACACCGCCAGCCGCTCGACTGTCGGAATCAACTGCGTAGTGGCGCGCGCCACTGTAGGCTCGAAAAATGCTGGCCGAGGCCCCTTGACGAGAGGCGAGCGGCACAACAGCAAGGCCCTGCGGAGGCGCTCGTAAGCCGTTTGCCTGAAGCCGATGCCCTGCGCAATGTGCGTCTTGAAAGCGGCACTCGGTGCAACGTCTGTCGCCAGAGTTTCGATGAGCGCTGCGCGAGTGCTTTCAGCGAACGCAGAGCCGGCGCCCAGCGACGTTCCCACAGACACAACGAGCATGCAGAGCCGATACCCTGCCCCTCGTCCGGAGGACCGAGTTGGGGCATCGGTAAAGGAGTTCTTACGACGGCGGGACATCAGGGTATTGTCAGTGAGTGGCCGATGGAGGTCGATGTCAGCCGGACTTCGCGGCCTTCTGAGCCTTCGCCAGCGTGGCACGGCCCTTTTTCTCATGCTCGCGCACTTCCGCCAGGTTGGCCTGCAGCTGGGCCAGTTGCGCTTCCAGCTGGGCCCGGTGCGCACCCAGCACGCCCAGGAACTTCTGCAGCTGCGGCACCGTGTCGCGCGGGCTGTCGTACATGTCGAGGATGTCTTTGGCCTCCGTCAGGCTCAGGCCGAGGCGCTTGGCCCGCAGCGTGAGCGTGAGCCGCGCCCGGTCGCGCGCGCTGTAGACGCGCTGCAGGCCGGCCCGCTCGGGCGCAAGCAGGCCCATGTCCTCGTAGAAGCGGATGGCCCGCGTCGTGAGGTCGAATTCCTTCGCGAGCTGGCTGATGGTGAAGGTTTGCGCAGGCATGGGTCGGCAGGACGGTTCGGGAGGCGTCAGGAGGGGCGTTACGGGGGCGACAGCAGATTCTTGCCACGCTCCCTACAATGGTGCCATCCACACATGACGTTTACGTAAACGTCAATCTTACATGAACCTCCTCGAACGCGAACTCCACTACCCCCTAGGCGACACCCTGCCCGCCCCCGGCGAGGCGATGGAAGTCGCGCCCGGCGTGCGCTGGATCCGCATGAGGCTTCCTTTTGCGCTGGACCACATCAACCTCTGGCTGCTGCGCGACACCCTCGACGGCGTCGAGGGCTGGACGGTGGTCGACTGCTGCATCTCGCACGACGAGTCGCGCGCGCAGTGGGAGCAGATTTTCGAGACGCAGCTGCAGGGCCTGCCGATCCTGCGCGTGATCGTCACCCACATGCACCCCGACCACATCGGCCTGGCCGACTGGCTGTGCAAGCGCTGGAACGTGCCGATGTGGATCAGTTCCACCGACTACCACGTGGCCCGCGTGCTGAGCACCGCCGGCGACACGCTGGCGGGCGGCGCGCCGGCGGCCCGCTTCTTCGCCTCGCACGGCCTGACCGATCCCGAGGCGCTCGCCAAGATCCGCGCGCGCACCAACTACTACGCGAACATGGTGCCCTCGGTGCCCGACAGCTACGTGTGCATGATGGACGGCGACGTCGTCACCATCGGCGGCCGCGCTTGGCGCTGCATCAGCGGCTACGGCCACGCGCCCGAACACATCGCGCTGTACTGCGACGAACAGAAGCTGCTGCTCGGCGGCGACATGATGCTGCCGCGCATCTCGACCAACGTGAGCGTGCATGCGGGCGAGCCCGAGGCCAACTCGCTGCGCCTCTTTCTGGACAGCATCGACAAGTTCAAGGCACTGCCGGCCGACACGCTGGGCCTGCCTTCGCACGGCAAGCCGTTCAGGGGTATCCACCGCCGCGTCGACCAGTTGCAGGAGCATCACCGCGACCGGCTGGCCGAACTGCTCGAAGCCTGCACGGCGCGCGCAATGACGGCGGCAGAGGGCCTGCCGATCCTGTTCAAGCGCGAGCTCGATCTGCACCAGATGACCTTCGCCATGGGCGAGGCAGTGGCGCACCTGCACCTGCTGTGGTTCTCCGGGCAGGTCAAGCGCGAGCTGGGCAAGGACGGCATCTACCACTTCGGCGCCTGAAGCTCCACGGCCGAGGGACTTAGACTCGGTGGATGGACACGCTAGCTGAGCTGCGCGCGGGCCGGCTGGCAGGCGCCACACGACTCGACCTCTCGTGCGGACTCACCGAGTTTCCGCGCGAAATCTTCGACCTTGCCGATTCGCTCGAAACACTGAACCTCTCCGGCAATGCGCTCGATGCATTGCCTGACGACCTCGGCCGCCTGCATCGGCTGCGCGTGCTGTTCTGCTCGGACAACCGCTTCACGGAACTGCCCGCATCCATCGGCCAGTGCGATGGGATCGACATCGTCGGCTTCAAGGCCAATCGCATCCGCACCGTGCCGGCAGAGGCGCTGCCGCCCTCGCTGCGCTGGCTGATCCTGACCGACAACCAGATCGAGGAACTGCCCGACACGCTCGGCCTGTGCACGCGGATGCAGAAGCTCATGCTGGCGGGCAACCGGTTGCGTGTGCTGCCGCCCTCGATGGCCGCATGCCGGCAGCTCGAACTGCTGCGCATCTCTGCCAACCGCTTCGAGGCGCTGCCCGACTGGCTGCTCTCGCTGCCGCGCCTCTCCTGGCTTGCGGCTGCCGGCAATCCTTTCGACACGCAGGCCGAAGACGCCGCCATCACCGCGCAGTCGGTGCCGCACGTCGATTGGCGCGAACTGACACTAGGCCAGAAGCTCGGCGAAGGCGCGTCGGGCGTGATTCACCAGGCGATGCTGGGTTCGTCGCAGCAGGTGGCCGTCAAGCTGTTCAAGGGCGCCGTCACCAGCGATGGCTGGCCGCACAGCGAAATGGCCGCCTGCATCGCGGCCGGCACGCATCCCACGCTGATCGCAGCGCAGAGCCGGATCGACGGGCACCCCGAAGGCACCGAGGGCCTGGTGATGGCGCTGGTGGCCCCGACCTTCCGCACCCTCGCGGGGCCGCCGAGCCTCGTGTCGTGCACGCGCGATATATATCTATGCAGGTGATGCGCGATGGACTTCCAACGTTGCATTGCGCATTGCACGCGATATCGCCTCGGCCATGCAGCACCTGCATGCGCGCGGCATTCTTCATGGCGACCTCTATGCGCACAACATCCTGTGGAACGCGCAAGGTGGAGGGCTGCTCGGCGACTTCGGCGCGGCCTGGATGACGGGCGCGCTCGATGCCGCGCAGGCGAAGGCGATGCAGGGCCTGGAGATGCGCGCCTTCGGCTGCCTGCTCGAAGAGCTGATCGAACGCAGCAGCGATGTGCCGGTGCAGGCGATGTCCGCATTGAGAGACCGCTGCATGCAGCCCGACGTGGCCGCACGCCCTTCGTTCGACGACGTGCTCTCCCTGCTGCAGCAGGAAGAACGCGTGCGATGACGAACAACACCCGCCTGCCGCTGCCAACGCGCGACGGCGTCGGCCCCAGTTGCGTCGGACTTCCCGCCGGCCCCTGGTCCACCATCGCCGACTTCCTGATCGAGCGCTTTCCCGCGATCTCGCGCGATACCTGAGCCGCACGCATCGCGGCCCACGAGGTGGTGGACGAACACGGTGTGCGCGTGACTGCGGAGCGCCGCTATGAAGCGCCGCTGCGCGTCTACTACTACCGCACGCTGGACGCCGAGGTGCGCATTCCCTTCGACGAGCAGGTGCTGTTCCAGGACGACCAGCTCGTGGTGGTGGACAAGCCCCACTTCCTGCCCGTGACGCCGACCGGCAAGTACCTGCAGGAAAGCCTGCTCGTGCGGCTCAAGCGAAAACTGAAGATCGACGACCTCGTGCCGCTGCACCGCATCGACCGCAGCACGGCGGGGCTGGTGCTGTTCTCGGTACGGCCCGAAACGCGTGGCGCCTACCAGGCGATGTTTCCAGAGCGCCGCATCGCCAAGCACTACGAAGCCATCGTGCCCTGGCGCGACGGCGTCTCTTCGGTGCCAGACACTTACCGCAGCCGGCTCGTGGACGACGAGCACTTCATGCGCGTGAAGGAAGCGCCGGGCGAGCCCAACTCCGAAACCCGCTTCGCCGTGCAACAGACGCTGGGCGAACGCGCACTGCTGAGTGCTCTCGCCAGTCACCGGCCGCAAGCACCAGTTGCGCGTGCACTGCATGGCGCTGGGCATGCCGATCGAGAACGATCCGATCTACCCCACCCTGCTGCCCGAGGACAGCGACGACTTCGACAAGCCCTTGCAGCTGCTGGCCAAGTCGGTGGCGTTCCAGGACCCGATCACCGGCGACCTGCGCAGTTTCACGAGCCCCCGGAGCCTGACGCTGGCACCAAGGTGACGCGGCCCGGGCGCGCGGCGCACTAAGCTCGTTTCCTGACATCTTTCATTCAGGAGACACCTGCCCCATGGACACCACCCAACTCTTCTCGCTCAAGGGCCGCAGCGCCCTGATCACCGGCGGCTCGCGCGGCATCGGCCGCATGATCGCCGAAGGCTTCCTGGCCCAGGGCGCACGCGTGTACATCTCGGCGCGCAAGGCCGCGGCCTGCGACCAGACCGCGAAGGAGCTCTCGGCCTTCGGCCATTGCGTCTCGCTGCCGGCGGATGTGTCCACGCTCGAAGGCGCGCAGGCGCTGGTCGCCGCCTATGCCAAGCATGAAGACTCGCTCGACATCCTGGTCAACAACGCCGGCGCGGCCTGGGGCGCGCCCTACGACGAGTTCCCCGAAAGCGGCTGGGACAAGGTGGTGGACCTCAACCTCAAGGCCCCGTTCTTCCTGACCCAGGCGCTGACGCCGATGCTCAAGAAGGCGGCGACCGATCACCTGTCGAAGGTGATCAACATCGCCTCGATCGACGGCATCTCGGTGAACCCGCAGGAAACGTACTCGTATGCGGCCAGCAAGGCCGGGCTGATCCAGCTCACGCGCCGCATGGCGCTGCGCCTCGCGCAGGACCGCATCGTGGTGAGCGCGATTGCGCCCGGCGCATTCGCTTCCGACATGAACAAGGATGCGCGCGACCACGGCGACGAGGTCAAGGGCCGCATCCCGGCCGGCCGCATCGGCACGCCCGAAGACATGGCCGGCGCCGCTATCTACCTCGCCTCGCGCGCCGGCGACTACGTGATGGGCTCCACGCTGGTCGTCGACGGCGGCGTGACGCACGCGCGCTGAGCGCAGGCGCTCAGCGCGGCGGCAACCTCAGTGGTTATCGCGCGGTATGCCGAAGGTGGCGTGGATCTTCTGGTACTTCACCGCCGGCTTGAGCACCATGCCTTCGGACAGCTCGTCGACCACCGTGCGCTGGATCTCCTGCCACGGCGTCTGGCTCGGCGGGTACGGGTAGCCGCCGGCGGCTTCGAGTTTCTGGCGGCGCTTGGCCAGCTCTTCGTCGGACACCAGCATGTTGGCCGTGCGCTTCTTCAGGTCGATGCGCACGCGGTCGCCGGTTTTCACCAGCGCCAGCCCACCGCCGGTCGCAGCCTCGGGCGAGGCATTAAGGATCGACGGCGAGCCTGACGTGCCCGACTGCCGGCCGTCGCCGATGCAGGGCAGCGCAGTGACGCCCTTCTTGAGCAGATAGGCCGGCGCGCGCATGTTGACCACCTCGGCCGCGCCTGGATAGCCGACGGGCCCGACGCCGCGCATGAACAGGATGCTGTGCGCATCGATCTTCGTCTTCGGATCGTCGATGCGGTGGTGGTAGTCCTCCGGGCCGTCGAACACCACGGCCGTGCCTTCGAAGGCCATCGGGTCGGCCGGGTTCTCGAGGTAGCGCGCATGGAACTCGGCGCTGATCACGCTGGTCTTCATGATCGCGGAATCGAACAGGTTGCCGCTGCAGTCGAGGAAGCCGGCGTTCTTCATCATCGGCTTGGCGTAGGGGAAGATCACCTTCCGGTCGTCGGTGAAGCGGCCTTCGCAGTTCTCGATGATCGTCTTGCCGTTGGCGGTGAGCGCCGGCTGGATCTTGCCCTGGGCGATCAGCTCGGCCACCACCGCGGGCACGCCGCCCGCGCGGTAGTAGTCCTCGCCGAGGTATTCGCCGGCCGGCTGCAGGTTGACCAGGAGCGGCACCTTGTAGCCGTGCTTCTCCCAGTCGCCGGTCGTCAGCGGCACGCCGATGTGGCGCGCGATGGCGTTCAGGTGAATCGGCGCATTGGTCGAGCCGCCGATGGCCGAGTTCACGACGATCGCGTTCTCGAAGGCGGCGCGCATCAGGATGTCGGAGGGCTTGAGGTCCTCGCGCACCATCTCGACGATGCGCTTGCCGGTCAGGTAGGCCATCTCCTGGCGGTCGCGGTACGGCGCGGGAATCGCCGCGCTGCCCGGCAGCGTCATGCCCAGCGCCTCGGTCAGCGAGTTCATCGTGGAGGCCGTGCCCATGGTGTTGCAGTGGCCGGTCGATGGCGCGGAAGATGCCACGAGCCGCAGGAAGCCCGGCTCGTCGATCTCACCGGCGGCCAGCAGCTCACGCGCCTTCCAGACGATGGTGCCCGAGCCCGTGCGCTCGCCCTTGAACCAGCCGTTGAGCATCGGGCCCGAGTTGAGCGCAATGGCCGGAATGTCGACCGTGGCGGCCGCCATCAGCTGGGCCGGCGTGGTCTTGTCGCAGCCGGTGGTCAGCACCACGCCGTCGAGCGGATAGCCATAGAGGATCTCGACCAGCGAGAGGTACTGAAGGTTGCGGTCGAGCGAGGCGGTCGGGCGCTTGCAGGTTTCCTGGATCGGATGGATCGGAAACTCGAAGGCGATGCCGCCCGCGTCGCGGATGCCTTCGCGTATGCGCTCGGCCAGCACGAGGTGATGGCGGTTGCAGGGTGCGATGTCGGAGCCCGTCTGCGCGATGCCGATGATCGGCCGGCCCGACTGCAGCTCTTCGAGGCCGAGGCCGAAGTTCATGGTGCGCTCCAGGTAGAGCGCCGTCATGTCGGTATTGGCCGGGTTGTTGAACCAGGCCTGCGAACGCAGCTTCAGCGCGCCCGCGGACTTCTTCGCGCTGCCCTTGGGCGCGGCGCTTTTCTTCTTTTTCATCAGGACATTCCCTTCAAGGTTTCAGCTGCATTGGGCAGCGCGGCGCAATCGGCGATGTACTGCCGGATGATGTCTGCGAAATTGTCGTGCGGGTGCAGGCCGAGCCGCGCGGCCCGATCGGCGGAGGCCCCGCTGGGCCAGTTGGCCACGATGCCGGCGATGCGCTCGTCGCGCTCGAAGCGCACCAGCGCACGCACCTTGGCGCCGGCCACTTCTTCCAGCGCGTCGAGCATGTCGCTCACGCGCACGTTGAGCCCCGGCAGGTTGAGCGCGGCGCGGCCGCCGAAGGCCTCGCGGCTGGCTTCGTAGACGGCGATCAGGCCTTCGACCGTGCGGGTCGGCGAGGACATCGGAGGCGACACGTCGGGCGACACCGGGCAGATCGATTCGACGCCGGCCAACGGCTCGCGAATGATGCCGCTGAAGAACGACGAGGCGGCGCCATTGGGTCGGCCCGGGCGCACGGTCACGGTCATCAGGCGCGCGGCGCGGCCATCGATGTAGCCCTTGCGCGTGTAGTCGGAAATGAGGTGCTCGCAGATCAGCTTCTGCGTGCCGTAGGAGGTCTGCGGCAGCGGCAGCGTGTCGTCGGCCACCAGCTTGGGCAATGGCACCGAAGGATCCGGCCCGAAGACCGCGACCGAGCTGGAGAACACCACGCGCGCCACCTTGCCGCCCGCGCCGACATTGGCACGCAGCGCATCGAGCAACGCGCGCGTGCTGTCGAGGTTGGAGCGCAGGCCCAGGTCGAAATCGGCTTCGCATTCGCCCGACACGGCCGAAGCGAGATGGAACACGCCGTCGAAAGACTCGGTCCTCAGCGCCTCGGTCTGCAGCAGCAGCGGGCCTGTGCGGGCTTCGACGCGCGCATCGGCCAGCAGGTCGGCGGGTGGCGGAGCGATGTCGGTCAGCACGAGGCACTCGATGCGCTGGCCGGCCAGCGTGCCGCGTGCCAGCAGCGCGCGCGCCAGGCGGGCGCCGACAAAGCCGCCGCCTCCGGTGATCAACAGTTTCATGGTTTCCCCTTCGTGGATTTGGTGGTCTTGTGCGTTGGCGAGTGGCCGGCGTAGAAGCGCGCGCTGCCTGCGCGGCCGCCCGCCGGCGTTGTCCGGTGATGACGCCGCCCTCGACCAGCCGCTGCTCGCCGCGGATCAGGTGCTGGGTGGCGTGATGGCGCGCGGCGGCAGGGTCGCGCGCCGCGATGGCCTCGACGATGGCGCGGTGCTCGTTCTGCACCGCCTCCATGAAGTCGAGCCGGCGCGCCTCGTTGCCGCGCGTGATGCGCATGCCTTCGCGCAGGTACTGCTCGAGAAAGCCGAGCAGCAGCCGGAATTGCGGGTTGCCGGTGGATTCGCCGATCACGCGGTGGAAGGCCATGTCTTCGGCCACGCCGTCGTGGCCCGCCGCGGCCGCCACGTCGATGGCCTTCAGCGCCCGGCGCAGGTCCGCGATCTGGCTGCGGCTCGCGCGCTCGGCGGCCAGCGCGCCAATCTCGCCTTCGAGCACGCGACGCACCTCGACCACGTGCACCACGGACTGCACCGACTCGAGCACGGCCGGATCGAACGCCAGCGGACGGTTGAGCGGCGCCTGCGCCACGAACACGCCCGAACCCTGGCGCGAGATCACCAGCGCCTGCGACTTGAGCTGATGCACGGCCTCGCGCACCACGGTGCGGGAGACGCCGTGCGAGGCGGCGAGCTGCTGCTCGGTGGGAAGCCGGTCGCCGGGGCGCAAGGCGCCGGATTCGATCTGCGCGGCCAGCCGCGAAGCGAGCCGGTCAGACAGGCGGTCCGTCACCAGGCGGAATGGTTCTGAGAGGGGGGAAGCCTGCACGGCGGCGGAGAAATGAAGCACGGTTATCAGGTCATCATACAAATCAACCGGTATTTTCGCCTACCGGTTTGCCCTGATACCGGTTCCAGGATGCAGTGCCGATACTGCGCGGGCTGCAATGCGGAGGTCTCCGCGTCGCTCCCCTTCCCGCGATTGTCAGGACTCCTTGCATGGCCAGTGTCACGATTCAGGCGGTCAAGAAGCGTTTCGGCGATGTCGCCATCCTTCACGGTGTGGACATCGACATTGCCGACGGTTCGTTCACGGTGCTGGTGGGCCCGTCGGGCTGCGGCAAGTCGACCCTGCTGCGCATGATCGCGGGGCTGGAAGAGATCCACGGCGGCGAGATCCGCATCGGCGACCGCCGCGTCAACGACCTGCCGCCCAAGGAACGGGACATCGCGATGGTGTTCCAGAACTACGCGCTGTATCCGCACATGACGGTGCGCGACAACATGGCCTTTGCGCTCGCACTCGCGAAGATGGACAAGGCGGCCATCGACAGCAAGGTGCAGCGCGCGGCCGAGATCCTAGCGCTGCAGCCGCTGCTCGAACGCTATCCGCGCCAGCTCTCGGGCGGCCAGCGCCAGCGCGTGGCGATGGGACGCGCGATCGTGCGCGATCCGCAGGTGTTCCTGTTCGACGAGCCGCTCTCGAACCTCGACGCCAAGCTGCGCGTGGCGATGCGCAGCGAGATCAAGGAGCTGCACCAGCGCCTGAAGACCACCTCCATCTACGTCACGCACGACCAGATCGAGGCCATGACCATGGGCGACAAGATCGTGGTGATGCGCGACGGCCGCATCGAGCAGACCGGCAGCCCGCTGGACCTGTACGACCACCCGGCCAACCAGTGCGTCGCGGGCTTCATCGACTCGCCGGCTATGAACTTCTTGCCCGGCACCTTGCGGCGCGGCGGCGGCGAGGCCCATGTCGAACTGCCCGACGGCACGCGGCTCGGCGCGCCCGTGCATGCGGGCGGCACCGACGGCCAGCCCGTGGTGTACGGCACGCGGCCCGAGCACCTGACGCTCGGCGACAGCGGCGGCATTCCGTCGCGCGTGGTGGTGATGGAGCCGACCGGCATGGACACCTTCGTGGCGTGCCGCCACGAGGGCACGGAGCTCTCGGCCGTGTTTCGCGAGCGCTACGACTTCGCGCCCGGCAGCACCATCCACCTCTTGCCCGACCTGCAGCGCGCCCACCTGTTCGATGCCGCCACCGGCCTGCGCCTGGCCGCCTGATTTCTCGCTTGTCATTGGTTCACACCGGTCCGTTTACAACGAAGGAGACAGCTCATGAGTGATTTCAATCGCCGCAGGTTTCTCGAGAGTTCGGCCGGCGTTGCCGCCGCCGCGACTGTCGGCACGGGCAGCGCCCTTTTCGCACCGTTCGCGCAGGCACAGACCCTGAGCTTCAAGCCCGAGAAGGGCGCCAAGCTGCGCGTGCTGCGCTGGAGCCGCTTCGTGCAGGGTGACATCGACGCCTACATGGCCAACGTCAAGAAGTTCACCGAGACGACGGGCATCGAAGTGCGCGTCGACAACGAAGGCTGGGAAGACGTGCGCCCGAAGGCCGCCGTGGCCGCCAACACCGGCGCGGGCCCCGACATCATCCTGTCGACCAACGACGATGCCAACCTCTACCCCGACAAGCTGCTCGACGTGACCGATCTCGCCGAATACCTCGGCAAGAAATACGGCGGCTGGTATCCGGCCGGCGAGGCCTTCATGCGCCCCGACGGCAAGAAGTGGCTGGGCCTGCCGCTCGGCGCCTCGGGCTCGCTGATCGTGTACCGCGAGAGCATGGTCAAGGCCGCGGGCTTCGCGACCTTTCCCAAGACCACCGACGACTTCCTCAAGCTCTACACGGCGCTGAAGGAAAAGGGCACGCCGGGCGGCATGGCGCTGGGCAACGCGACCGGCGACAGCACCTGGTGCAACTGGCTGATCTGGTCGCACGGCGGCAAGCTGGTCGACAAGTCGAACAAGGTGGTGATCGACAGCCCCGAGACGCTCAAGGCGCTGGAGTACGGCAAGGAGCTGTATGCCAACTTCATTCCAGGCACGCTCTCGTGGCTCGACCCGAACAACAACAAGGCCTTTCTCGACGGCCAGATCAGCGTGACCAACAACGGCATCTCGATCTACTACGCGGCGAAGAATTCGGCCGACCTCAAGGTCAAGGAAATGGCCGCGGACATCAACCACGCGGTGTTCCCGATCGGCCCGGTCGGCGTGCCAACGGAATCGCACCTGTTCTTCAACCAGATGGTCATGAAGTACACCAAGTTCCCGCAGGCCGCGAAGGAGTTCCTGCGCTTCATGATGGAGAAGGAGTAGTTCGATCCGTGACTGCAGGGTGGCGGCGGCTACGTGGCGCAGCCTCTGCGTTTCTATGAGAACAGCGCGATCTGGACCTCCGACCCGAAGAACCTGCCGTACCGCGACTCGGTGAAGAACCTGCGCCCCGGCGGCTACGACGGCAAGCTGGGCTATGCCTCGGCGGGCGCAGCGGCGGACTTCATCATTCCCAACATGGTGGCCGAAGCGGCAAGCGGATCGAAGACGCCGAAGGAAGCGGCCGAACGCGCCCAGAAGCGCGCCGAGCGCTACTACAAGGTCTGACCCCTCCCATGACACTCCTGGCCAGGTTCCAGAACAGCCGCAACGCCTTGGGGCTGGCGTTCATGCTGCCCGCGGCGTTGTTGCTGCTGCTGTTCCTGACCTATCCGCTGGGACTGGACACCTACCTCGGCTTCACCGACACCAAGGTCGGCCGCGCCGGCGAGTGGATCGGCCTGGAGAACTACGAGTACCTGTGGGGCGACGCCGTGACGCGGCTCGCTCTCTTCAACACGCTCTTCTACACGACGGTGGCGAGCGTGCTCAAGTTCTTCCTGGGGCTGTGGCTGGCGATCCTGCTGAACCGGAACATCCGCTTCAAGACCTTCTTCCGCGCGGTGATCCTGCTGCCTTACATCGTGCCGACGACCCTGTCGGCGATCGCGTTCTGGTGGATCTACGACTCGCAGTTCTCGATCATCAGTTGGGCGCTGGTGAAGATGGGGCTGATCGACCAGTACATCGACTTCCTGGGCTCGCCATGGAATGCGCGCATCGCGGTGATCATCGCCAACGTGTGGCGCGGCGTGCCCTTCGTGGCGATCACGCTGCTGGCGGGGCTGCAGACGATTTCGCCTTCGTACTACGAAGCCTCCGCCATCGACGGCGCGACGCCGTGGCAGCAGTTCCGCCACGTCACGATGCCGCTGCTCACGCCGATCATCGCGGTGGTCATGACCTTCTCGGTGCTGTTCACTTTTACCGACTTCCAGCTCATCTACGTCATCACGCGCGGCGGCCCGCTGAATGCCACGCACCTGATGGCCACGCTGTCGTTCCAGCGCGCGATCTCGGGCGGTGCGCTCGGTGAAGGCGCGGCGATTGCGATCGCGATGGTGCCGTTCCTGCTGGCCTGCGTGATGTTCAGCTTCTTCGGCCTGCAGCGCCGCGCCTGGCAACAGGGCGGGGCCGACAAATGAGGGCACACCCATGAGCAACGCGGGCCAGGTCGACACCGTCGGCTGAGCTATCTCGACTCGATCCCGCGCAAGCTGGTGACGGTCTACCTGCCGCTGCTGGTCTTCCTGATCGTGCTGCTGTTTCCGTTCTACTGGATGGCCATCACCTCGGTGAAGCCCGATGCCGAGCTGCTCTCGCGCGAAGGCAATCCGTTCTGGGTGATCCACCCGACGCTCGCGCATTTCTACAAGCTGCTGTTCGAGACCTCGTACCCGCAGTGGCTGTGGAACACGGTGCTGGTGTCGGTGGTGTCGACCTTCGTGTCGCTGGCGGCTTCGGTGTTCGCAGCCTATGCGATCGAGCGGCTGCGCTTCAAGGGGGCCAAGCACGTGGGTCTCTCGATTTTCCTGGCGTACATGGTGCCGCCGTCGATTTTGTTCATTCCGCTCGCGAGCGTGGTCTTCAATCTCGGGCTGTTCGACACGCGCTGGGCACTGATCCTCACGTACCCGACCTTCCTCATTCCCTTCTGCACCTGGCTGCTGATGGGCTACTTTCGCTCGATCCCGGCCGAGCTGGAGGAGTGCGCGCTCATCGACGGCGCGAGCCGCTGGCAGATCCTCGTGAAGATCGTGCTGCCGCTGGCGGTGCCCGGGCTCATTTCAGCGGGCATCTTCGCGTTCACGCTGTCGTGGAACGAGTTCATCTATGCGCTCACCTTCATCTCGTCGTCGGAAGTGAAGACGCTGCCGGTCGGCGTGGTGACGGAGCTGGTGCAGGGCGATGTGTACCAGTGGGGGCCGCTGATGGCCGGTGCGCTGCTGGGCTCGCTGCCGGTGGCCTTCATCTACTCGTTCTTCGTCGAGTACTACGTTTCGGGGATGACCGGGTCGGTCAAGGAATGACCGTGGCGCGCTAGTCAGTTCCAGCGGGGGACGGCTTCGTCCTTCAGCTGCTGGCGCAGCAGGTCGTAGTCGGGCACCACGCTCTCGACGGTTTCCCAGAAGCGGTGCGAATGGTCCATCACGCGCAGGTGGGCCAGTTCGTGCGCGACCACGTAGTCGATCACCGGCAGCCGGAAATGGATCAACCGCCAGTTGAGCCGGATCGAGCCGTCGGCACTGGCACTGCCCCAGCGCGTGGCCGCGTTCGACAGCGACAGCTTCTGCCAGCGCACGCCGAGCCGCGGCGCGAAATGGTCGAGCCGTTCGATGAACAGCTTGCGCGCCTGCCGCATGAGCCAGGCCTGCGCCGCATCGCGGATCTGCGAAGGCTCGGCGTTCTGCGCCACGGCCAGCCGCAAGGTGCGCGGTCCGCCCGCGCCATCGCCCTCGTCGAGCGTGCCGCCGACGCTGGCGAAATCGTGCTTCGGATCGAGACGGATCACCACCGGCTCGCCCAGGAAAGGAAACTCGGCCCCGTCTTTCCACTCGATGCGCGTGGCCTCGACGCGCGCGTGGCGCTGCTGCGTTTCCATCAGCTTGCGCAGGATCCAGTCGGCCTTTTCCTGAACCGCCGCATCGACATCGCGCAGCGCAACCCAGCGCGGCGCGCGCACCGAGAGGCCCTCGGCACCGACCAGGAACCCGATGGTCTTGCGCTTGCCGCGCTTGAATTCGTAGGCCACCCGCGCCGAGCCCAGCACTGTTTCGCGCGTGGCCTGCGGATGCACGAAGCTCGCGAGCGTCAGCGTGTCACGCAAGGGGATGGCGGGCAGCGCGGGGCCGGCATCAGCAACGTTGTCTTCATCCGGCACGGCGCGGGGCGCCACCGGCGTCACGACAGGCGGCGCAGCCTTCTTCTTGACCTTTTTCGGGCGAGGCGAAGGCGGCTCGGGCCGCGTGAATTCGCTGCCCAGCCCCTCGAACAAGTCCATCGTGAACTGCAGCAGTCCCCGCATCTGGCGTTCTTTCTCTAGCGGTAGGCCTCGGGGTCGAGCCGATGCATCTCGGCCTCGATCCACGCTTCGACTTCGCGCATCAGCTCGTCGGGCTTGCGACCGACACTGCGAATCGCCGGCCCGATCGACACGTCGACCACGCCGGGGCGCTTGATGAACGCCTTGCGCGGCCAGACCTTGGCCGAGGTGACCGCGATCGGAATCACCGGCACGCCGGTCTCGCACGCGAGCCGCGTGCCGCCGCTCTTGTAGGTGCCCTTCTGGCCGCGCGGAATGCGGGTCCCTTCGGGGAACATGATGATCCAGATGCCCTGTGCGAGCAGCTCGCGGCCCTGGTTGACCACCTTGTTGAAGGCCTGCGCGCGCTGGCTGCGGTCGATGTAGATCATGTCGAGCCGCGCCATGGCCCAGCCGAAGAAGGGCACGTAGATCAGCTCCTTCTTGAACACGCAGGCCAGCGGATGCGGCATCAGCGTGGGCATGAGGAAGGTCTCGAGCGTGGACTGGTGCTTGACCAGCAGCACCGCGCCGGCGAGTTGGTCGGTCGGCAGGTTTTCCATGCCGGTCACGCGCGTCTTGATGCCGAGCAGCACCCGTGCGCCACCGATGGTCCAGCTGAGCCATTGCTCCGCCATCCAGTACAGCGGAATGCCGCGCTTCCAGATCGAGCTGACGCACATGAGGATGCCCCAGGGCACCACGGTGACGAACATCCACAGCGCATGGACAAAGGAACGGAGAAACGCCATCAGACAGCCACCTGCAATGCGGCCTGTGCTTCGCGCACAAGCAAGAAGTCGACAAAGGCGGCGAGGCTCTCGTGAACCATCGTATTCGCCGGATATTCGGGGGGCAGCGGATCGACGCCGCGGCAGGCCGCGCCCATGCCCGTGAGCAGCAGGTGCGGCTCGCACCCGGCGGCCGCGCCGGCCTGCAGGTCGCGCAGGCTGTCGCCGGCCGTCGGGATGCCCTTGAGGTCGATGCCGTAGCGGTCGCCGATCTGCAGGAACAGGCCCGGCTTGGGCTTGCGGCATTCGCAGCCCTCGTCGGGGCTGTGCGGGCAATAGAACACCGCATCGACCTTGCCGCCCACGGCCGCGAGCATCTTGGTGTGCATGGCGTTGAGCGACGCCATGTCGAACAGGCCGCGGCCCAGGCCCGACTGGTTGGACGCGACCACCACATGCCAGCCCGCATGGTTGAGCCGCGCCACGGCCTCGAGCGCACCGGGCAACGGCGTCCACTCGATGTCGCTCTTGACGAAATCTTCGCGGTGCACGTTGATCGTGCCGTTGCGGTCGAGGATGACGAGTTTCATGACAGTACCGCCCATGGAGGTGTCGTCGAAGAAATCAGACGGCCAGCCGCTCGAGCTGCGCCACGCGGTTCATCGCGGCGTGCAGCAACATCAGCAGGCCCAGGCGGTTGAGCCGCAGGTCGGCCTGCTCGGCATTGACCATCACGCCGTCGAAGAAGGCATCGACCGGCTCGCGCAGCGCGGCCAGCGTCTGCAGCGATGCCGTGTAGTCGCCGGCTTCGAACTGGGCGTTGGCGGCGGGCACGACCTGCGCCATGGCGGCGTGCAGCGCCTTTTCGGCGGGCTCCTTCAGCAGGAGCTCGCTGACATGCGCGTCGGCCTCGGGCGCCTTCTTCAGGATGTTGCCGATGCGCTTGTTGGCGGCGGCCAGCGCGGCGGCGGCGGGCAGCGCAGCAAAAGCGCGCACAGCCGCAAGCAGCTTGGGCACTTCGCCCAGGCGCTGCGGGCGCGGGGCCAGCACGGCATCGACTTCCTGCGCGCTGGCGCCCTGCTCGCGCAGGCTGCCGGCAAGGCGGTCGAGGATGAAGTCCTGCAGCTCGACCGTGGCCTTGCCGCTGTCGAAGCCTTCGATGCCCTTGAACTGCGCAGCGGCGTCCTGCAGCAGTGCATCCAGACCCAGCGACAGGTCCTTCTCGATCAGCATGCGGATCACGCCCAATGCATGGCGGCGCAGCGCGAACGGGTCGCGGTCGCCGGTGGGCAGGTTGCCGATGCCGAACATGCCGACCAGCGTTTCGAGCTTGTCGGCCAGCGCGACCACGAGGCCGACGGTGTTGCGCGGCAACTCGTCGCCCGCGAAGCGCGGCTTGTAGTGGTCTTCGATCGCATCGGCCACACCAGCGTCGAGGCCGTCGTGCAGCGCGTAGTAGCGGCCCATGGTGCCCTGCAGCTCGGGGAACTCGCCGACCATGTCGGTCACGAGGTCGGCCTTGGCGAGTTGCGCGGCTTGCGTCGCCTGCGCGGCGAGCGTCGCGTCGCCGAGCTTCTCGGCAATGCCGCGCGCGATGCGCATCACGCGCTCGACACGCTCGCCCTGGGTGCCGAGCTTGTTGTGATAGACCACCTTGCCGAGCGACTCGACGCGCGAGGCCAGCGACTTCTTGCGGTCCTGGTCGAAGAAGAACTTGGCATCGGCCAGGCGCGGGCGCACCACGCGCTCGTTGCCCTCGATCACCGCGCTCGCGTCGTCGGGCGTGATGTTGCTGACGACGAGGAACCTGTTGGTGAGCTTGCTCGATGCGTCGAGCAGCGGAAAGTACTTCTGGTTGGCCTTCATCGTGAGGATCAGGCATTCCTGCGGCACTTCGAGGAACTCGCGCTCGAAGCTGCAGACCAGCACGTTGGGGCGTTCGACCAGCGCGGTCACTTCGTCGAGCAGGGCGTCGTCATGGATGGGCACCGAACCGCCGCCGACCTTGACCGCAGCCGCCGCGAGCTGGCGCGCGATTTCTGCGCGGCGGGCCTCGAAGCTCGCGATGACCGCGCCGTCTTCCTGAAGCTGCAACGCGTAGCTGTTGGCGTCGCGCAGCACGACCGGGTCGACCGCCGCCTCGAAGCGGTGGCCATGCGTTTCGCGGCCGGCATGCAGGCCCAGCGCCTCGATGGGCACCACGGTGTCGCCATACAGTGCCACGAGGCCGTGCGCGGGCCGCACGAAGCTCACGCTGCTCCAGCCCGGCAGCTCGCAGCCGCTTTCGAGCTGGTAGCTCATGACCTTGGGGATCGGCAGCTTGGCGATGGCTTCGGCCAGCGCCTTCTGCAGGCCTTCGGCCAGCGTGGCGCCCTTGGCGGTGCTCTCGTAGAACAGGGCTTCGGCCTTGCCGTCCATCGCGCGCTTCAGGCCGGGCACGGCCGAGGCGTCGGCGCCGAGCGCACCCAGGCGCTTGAGCAGCGCGGGCGTGGGCTGGCCCGAGGCGTCGAGCCCCACGGCCACGGGCATGAGCTTTTGCGACACGGCCTTGTCGGCGGCACGCTCGGCCACGTGCGTGAGGTGTGCGGCCAGGCGGCGCGGCGAGGCATAGGGCGTGAGCGCCGAGCCGGCCTCGGCCAGGCCCTGCGCCACGAGCTGGTCGCGCAGCACGCCCGCGAAAGCGTCGCCGAGCTTCTTCAGTGCCTTCGGCGGCAGTTCTTCGACAAACAGTTCAACCAGCAGGGAGTTCTTGTTCATGGGGGTCGTCATCGCTCAGGCGGCTTTCTTCGGAGGCATCTGCGCGACCCATTCGCGCGGCGCCATCGGGAAGCCGAGGCGTTCGCGGCTGTCGTAGTAGCTCTGCGCCACGCTGCGCGCGAGGTTGCGGATGCGGCCGATGTAGGCCGCGCGCTCGGTCACGCTGATGGCGCCGCGGGCGTCCAGCAGGTTGAAGCTGTGTGCAGCCTTGAGCACCTGCTCGTAGGCCGGCAGCGCGAGCTGCTCGGTCATGAGGTGCTTGGCCTGCTTCTCGTGCGCGTTGAAGGCGGTGAACAGGAACTCGGCGTCGCTGTGCTCGAAGTTGTAGGTGGACTGCTCGACCTCGTTCTGCTTGTAAACGTCGCCATAGCTCAGGCCCTCGGTCCAGGTCAGGTTGTAGACGTTGTCCACGCCCTGCAGGTACATCGCCAAGCGCTCCAGGCCGTAGGTGATTTCACCGGTGATGGGCTTGCAGTCGATGCCGCCGACCTGCTGGAAGTAGGTGAACTGGGTCACCTCCATGCCGTTGAGCCAGACTTCCCAGCCCAGGCCCCAGGCGCCGAGCGTGGGGTTCTCCCAGTCGTCTTCCACGAAGCGGATGTCGTTCTTCTTCAGGTCGAAGCCCAACGCTTCGAGGCTGCCGAGGTAAAGCTCGAGGATGTTCGAGGGCGCGGGCTTGAGCACCACCTGGTACTGGTAGTAGTGCTGCAGGCGATTGGGGTTCTCGCCGTAGCGGCCGTCCTTGGGGCGGCGGCTGGGCTGCACGTAGGCGGCCTTCCAGGGTTCCGGGCCGAGCGCGCGCAGGAAGGTGGCGGTGTGCGAGGTGCCCGCGCCCACTTCCATGTCGTACGGTTGCAGCAGCGCACAGCCCTTGTCGGCCCAGTACGACTGCAGTTTGAGAATGATTTGTTGGAAGGCCAGCATGGCTCTGCGTGAAGGCGGCCGCCCGGTGGGAGGACCCCGCGGCGCAACGAACCGGCTATTTTACGAGGCAGCGGGCCGTCAGGAACCGGCGGCTATGCTCGACCTCTCCCGGAACATCGCCCGCAACGCAACGTGATTCGCCAGCCCTCGCCGTCCATCTCGTCCATTCATGCCTACTGAGCCCGCTGCACTGGCCGCCCTCGGAGAGCGCCTCGGGGCCCAGGCCTGGCCCGGTTTCCTGATCCTGCTGGCGGCCGCGGTTGCGGGTTTCGGCGCTGCCGCCTGGGGCTTCGAACACCTGCGGCGCCGGCATGCGGCGCAATCGGAGCCCCGTGCGCGACTGCTGTTCGGCGGACTGGCGATCGGCCTCGCGGCGGTGATCGGCCTGGCGATGGTGTTCGCCGAGGTTGCCGAAGGTCTTGGCGACGGGCGGCCGATGGGACTGCTGGACGAGGCAATCAGCCACGCGGTCGGTTCGCACACCCCGGCGGGCGTGCGGGACGTGTTCGCGCTGCTCACCCACCTGAGCGACCCGTGGTTCGCGGGCTCGCTCTGCGTGGTGGTGGCCGTCCTGCTATGGGTGCGGGGACATCGTGGCTTCGCGGCCGGATGGGTCGCGGCCATCGCCGGCAACGCGGTGCTGAACCATGTGCTCAAGGGCATCTTCGAACGCGCGCGGCCGGTGCACGACTTCGGCTTCGCGCAGGTGCCGGGCTTCAGCTTTCCGAGCGGCCACAGCTCGGGCTCCATGGTGCTCTACGGCATGCTGGGCTACCTGGGGCTGCGCATGCTGCCGGCCCGCTGGCGCGTGCCGTCGGTGATGGCCGCGGCGGCCGTGGTCGTCACCGTGGCCTGCAGCCGCATCTTCGTGCGGGCGCACTTTCCGACCGATGTGCTCGCGGGTCTGTGCTCGGGCACCGCGTGGCTGGCGATCTGCATCGCGAGCCTCGAGTACGCCCGCCACCAGCACGGCACGCGGCAACAGGGCGCGTGCAAGAAAACAGCCGCAGAGGCTGATGCCCCTGCGGCCCGATTCATTCAGAGAAAACTGAAAACACCTGGCGGATCAGTATTCCCAGAAGATGCGTTGCAGTTCCTTGGTGTTGTTCGTCTTGGTCAGCACGATTATCGCCAGGATGCGCGCCTTCTGCGGGCGCAGGTCGTGCGCCACCACCCAGTCGTACTTGTCGTCGGGCTGCTCGGCATTGCGGATCACGAAGCCGTCGGGCACGCGCGAGCTGCGGATGACGATCACGCCGTCGGCGCGCGCCTTCTGCAGGTTCGGAACGATCCGATCGGCCACCGAGCCGTTGCCCGTGCCGCCGTGGATCAGCGCCTTGGCGCCGCTCTTGGCGATGGCGTCGATGGCGATCGACGACACGCCTTCGTAGCCCATGGCGATCTCGACCGGCGGCAGCGCGCTGATGCTGTCGATGTCGAATTCGGAGTTCACGGTGTGGCGCTTGACCGGTGCGCGGAACCAGTAGTTCTTGCCCTCGACGATCATGCCGAGCGGCCCCCACTGGCTGGAGAAGGCGCTGGTCTTGATGTTGACGTTCTTGCTCACGTCGCGGCCGCTGTCGATGTTGTCGTTCATCGTCACCAGCACGCCCTTGCCCACCGCGTCCTTGCTGCCCGCCACGTTGACCGCGTCGTACAGGTTGAGCGCGCCGTCGGCCGACAGTGCCGTGCCAGGGCGCATCGAACCGACCACGACGATCGGCTTGCTGGTGTGCACGGTGAGCGTCAGGAAGTAGGCGGTTTCCTCGAGCGTGTCGGTGCCGTGGGTGATCACGATGCCGTCCACGTCCGCTTGCTTGGACAGTGCCGAGACGCGCTTGGCCAGCGTCAGCAGGTTGTCGTTGGTGAGGCTTTCCGATGCGACCTGGAACACCTGCTCGCCACGCACGTTGGCAACCTTGGAGAGCTCGGGCAGGCCGGCGATCAGCTTCTCGACGCCGACCTTGGCGGCCGCGTAGGTGGCGCTGTTGACGGCCGAGGCACCCGCGCCGGCGATGGTGCCGCCGGTGGCCAGGATCACCACATTGGGCAGTGCCGGCTGGGCCTGCGCCAGGGCACTGGCCGCGAGCAGCGCAGCACCGGCCGCGAAGGCGCGGAAACGGGGGGAAAGGTACATGGAAGACTCCTTGGGTTGTGACGAATTTTCAGAAGCGGCGAGGAAGATACATGAACCGTGCCCGCATGCGCTGCGCGTCCATGCCGGCACGGCATGCCACCATGCATCAAGGATTACCATCGGTCGGGCGCACCCCCGCAAACCCATGCCATGAACGCCGATCCCGCCGCCCTCTCTCCCCCGACCGCCCAGGAAATGCCCGCCCCCGACGGTCCGCTGTCGCGCGCACGCCCGGGGCGCGAGCGCATCATGGCCGCCATCCGCACCGCGGCGATCACCGAGTTCAGCCTCCACGGCCTGAAGGGCGCCTCGACCCAGGCGATTGCAGCGCGCGCCGGCCTCACCAAGCCCCAGCTGCACTACTACATCGCCGGCAAGGCAGAGCTCTACGAAGAGCTGCTGATGCAGGTGCTGCACGACTGGAAGGTGGTGTTCTCCTTCGAGGACGCCAGGGACCCGGGCTCGGTGCTCGAGGACTACATCCGCAAGAAGCTCGACCATGCCTTCGACAGCCCCGAGATCTCGCGCATCTTCACGCGCGAGATCCTCGACGGCGGCCGCACCCTCGACCGCTACTGGCCCAACGCGCGGGCCTGGACGCAGAAGAAAGTAGACGTGATCAACGGCTGGATCACGCGCGGGCTGATGCGCCCGCTCGATGCGCGCGTCCTGCTGATGCACATCTGGGCCATGACCCAGAGCTACGCCGACTACGCGATACAGACGCGCGTGATGCTCGGCCTGGAGCGCGACGCGCCGATCGACCGCGAGCCGGTCGCGCGCGAGCTGGTGGCCTTCGTGCTGGCCGGCTGCGGGATCAGGTCGTAGGCCACCACACGCGCAAAGCCTGACAACGGCTGCTTGACGACGGCCGGCTGGGTCTCGGGCCCCTTCCCGGTGCACCCGTGCTGGCACGTCGCTTGCATAACCTGACCACTTGCTCTGATTAAGCAGTCAAACACACCATGCGCGTGCTCGTCGTCTACTGCCACCCGGTCGAAACCAGCTTCCATGCGGCCCTGCACCAGGAGGTGCTGAAGAACCTGCGCGCCGCCGGGCACGAGGTGGACGACTGCGATCTCTACGCGGAGGGCTTCAACCCGTTGCTCTCTCGCGAGGAGCGGCTCGGCTACCACGACGTGCCGAGCAATCAGCTGCCGCTCAAGCCGTACGTGGAACGGCTGCAATGGGCCGAGGGCATCGTGTTCTGCTTTCCGACCTGGTGCTTCGGCCTGCCGGCGATGCTCAAGGGCTACTTCGACCGGCTCTTCATGCCGGGCGTGGCCTTCGACATCAGCGATCCGGCCAACGTGAAGCTGATGCTCACGCACATCCAGCGCATCAGCGCCGTGGTCACCTATGGCCGGCCGCGCTGGATGGCCTGGTACATGGGCGATCCGCCGCGCAAGATCGTCACGCGGTACATGCTGCGGCTCACCGGCCGGCGCGCCCGCGTGGACTACCACGCCCACTACCACATGAACGTGGCGACCGAGCCCCAGCTCAAGCGCTTCATGGCGCGCGTGGGCCAGGCGATGGCGCGCTTCGCATGAAGGCGCCCGCGCTGCTCGACAACGCGCGCCTGCCGCGCTGGCTGCTGCCGACCGATTGGCCGCAGCGCGACGGCGTGCCCGTGCTGGCGCGCATCGCGCTCGAAGCCGGGCGCGTGCAATCGGTTCGGCCCGTCGCCGACGACGCCATGCCCTCTCCCGAAAGCTGGGACCTGGCGGGCACGCTGGTGCTCCCGGGCTTCGTCGATGCGCACACGCACCTCGACAAGGCCTTCACGCTGCCGCGCATGAAGCAGGTGCAGCCGGGCCTGCTCGGCGCCATCGACGCGATGCTCAGCGACCGCGTGCACTGGAGCCCCGACGACGTGCGCGAGCGCGCCTCGCGCGGCCTGCAGTGGGCCTGGGAATGCGGCACCACCCATGTGCGCACGCACGTCGACTGGTGGGAGCCCGACTCGCTTCCGCTGGCCTGGCCGGTGATGGCCGAGCTTGCGCAGGAATGGGCCGGCAAGGTGCGGCTGGAGCAGGTGAGCCTGATCAAGCTGCCATTGTTCGAAGACGCGGCGCAGGCGCTGCGGCTCGCGCAGCAGGTGAAGGCCACGGGGCCGCATGCGCTGCTTGGCGGCTTCGTGCATTCGACCAACTGGAGCGAGAACGCACTGCGCAACCTGTTGGTGGCAGCGCAGGCCTGCGACCTCGACATCGACCTGCACGTCGATGAAGAACTCAATGCCTCGGCAGTGGGCCTGCAGACCACCGCGCGCATCCTTCGCGAGATCGGCTTCGAAGGCCGCGTGGTCTGCGGCCACATCTGCGCGCTCGCGGCGCAGCCCGAAGCCCAGGCCTTCGCCACGCTCGACGCGGTGGCGCGCGCACCGATCACCGTCGTCTCGCTGCCCGCCACCAACCTGCTGCTGCAGGACGCGGTGACCGGCCGCACACCGCGGCAACGCGGCATCACGCTCGTGAAGGAAGCGCGCGAGCGCGGCATTCCGCTGCTGTTCGCGAGCGACAACGTGCAGGACCCTTTCTGCCGGCTCGGCAGCTTCGACCCGGTCGAGGCGCTGGGCACGGCTGCGCTGGTCGCGCAGCTCGACGAGCCCTTCGACAACTGGTCGCAGGCGCTGTGCCGCAGCGATTGGCTTCAGCGCGCGCCCGCCACCGCGGCACCGACGCTGGTCGGCGCCAAAGCCGACCTGGTGCTGTTCACGCAGGCCGACCACCATGGCTGGCCCTCGCGCACCGCCACCCGCGTCGTGCTGCGCGAAGGCCGCGTGACGCACGGCGACGCGGTGCCTTTCTTCCCCAAGTAAAGAACAAGGACTCCCATGCTCCACGGCTACATCCCACCCCACCGCTTCCTGCCCTACCTGAGCTGGACCGAAATCGCCGCGCTGCCCGACCGCGAGAACACGGTCATCGTGCTGCCCTGCGGCGCCATCGAGCAGCACGGGCCGCACCTGCCCTGCTCGGTCGACAGCGTGATTTCCTCGGGCGTGATGGGCAAGGCGCTTGAAAAACTGCCGGCCGAGGTGCGCGCCTTCGCGCTGCCGACCATCACCTACGGCAAGTCGGAAGAGCACCTGCACTTCCCCGGCACGATGACGCTGACCGGCACCACGTTGCTGTCGACGGTGACCGAGATCGGCGAGTCGGTCTACCGCGCGGGCTTTCGCAAGCTGCTGTTCGCCAACGGCCATGGCGGCCAGCCGCAGGTGCTGGAAATGGCCGCGCGCGAGCTGCGGCTGCGCCATGGCGACTTCGTGGTGGTGCCGCACGGCGTGTCGCGCCTGCCGAACGCGTCGAGCAAGCAGATCAGCGACCAGGAAAAGCGCCTCTCGATGCACGCCGGCCATTCCGAAACGGCGCTGATGCTCGCGCTCGCGCCCGACACCGTGCACATGGAGCGTGCGGCCGCCAATTTTCCGCCACCCTTCCCGATCAAGCTGCTGTCGGCCGACGGCCGCCCGGCCTGCGCCTGGACCGCGCGCGACTTCGGCCCGAGCGGCGTGATCGGCGACCCGACCAGCGCCACGCGCGAACAGGGCGCGGAGATCCTCGACACGCTCTCCGACAGCTGGGTGCAGGCGCTGACCGAGCTCTATGCGCTGCGCTGGGTGGTGCGCGACGAACCCACGTGGGAGCGCGGCCACCAGCAGGGCTTCATCCAGCAGTCCTTCGAGCCGGCCTGAGGCGCGCTCCCGGCATCAGCCCCTTTTTCCATTTTTTCCATCCAGCCCTAGAGAGGTTCTCACCATGCGTACTCCCGCTCTTTCCCTGGCCGCCGCCGCCGCGCTCGCCCTGCTCACCGCAGTCGCACCCGCACGCGCCGAGGACAAGTTCACCTACATGACCAACTGGTACGCGCAGGCCGAGCACGGCGGCTTCTACCAGACGGTGGCGCTGGGCATCTACAAGAAGTACGGCCTCGACGTGACCATCAAGATGGGCGGCCCGCAGGTCAACATCACGCAGATGATGGCGGCCGGCCAGGCCGACTGCATCATGGGTTCGAGCGACATCCAGATGATGCAGGTGCGCGAAGGCGGCGTGCCGGTGGTCAACGTGGCGGCCTACTTCCAGAAGGACCCGCAGGTGCTGATCGCGCACGACGACGTGAAGAAGTTCGAAGATCTGAAGGGCAAGACGCTCTTGATCGGCGCGCAGGCCAATCGTGGCTACTGGCCCTGGCTCAAGGCCAAGTTCGGCTTCACCGACGAACAGACCCGGCCCTACACCTTCAACATCCAGCCCTTCGTGGCGGACAAGAACACCGCGCAGCAGGGCTACCTGACCTCCGAGCCCTACGCGATCCAGAAGGCGGGCGTGAAGAGCACGGTGTTGATGTTCAGCGACCACGGCTTTCCGGCCTACGCGACCACGGTGTCGTGCATGGAGAAGACGGTGAAGGACCGCAGCAAGCAGGTCGCCGCCTTCGTGAAGGCATCGGCCGAGGGCTGGAAGAGCTACCTCGCCGACCCGGCGCCCGCCAACGCGCTGATCAAGAAGGACAACCCCAACATGACCGCCGACCAGCTGGCCTACAGCGTGGCCAAGCTCAAGGAGATGGGCATGGTCACCGGTGGCGATGCGGCCAAGCTCGGCATCGGCGTGATCACCGATGCGCGCTCCAAGGCGAGCTACGACTTTCTCGTGACCGCCAAGCTGCTCGATCCGGCGAAGGTCGAACTGGCCAAGACCTACACGACGGAATTCGTGAAAGACGCCAAGGTCCTGCCCTGAACTTCCCTTCTCCATGAACCGCATCGCACCCCACACCCTCGCGCCGCCGACGGCGCCTGCCGTGCCCGCGGTGGAAGTGCTCTCGGCCGAGAAGACCTACCCGAACGGCACGCAGGCGCTGCTGCCGGTGGACCTGTCGATCGCCGAGGGTGAGTTCGTCACGCTGCTCGGCCCCTCGGGCTGCGGCAAGAGCACGCTGCTGAAGATGGTGGCGGGCATGCTCGAGCCGAGCGACGGCCGCCTGCTGGTGTGGCGCAGGCCCGTGGCGCAGATTCAGAGTTGCCCGCACAAGCTGTCCTTCGTGTTCCAGTCGCCCACGCTGATGCCGTGGGCCAGCGTACAGACCAATGTGCGGCTGCCGCTCGACCTCGCGGGGGTGCCGCGCAAGGAGGCCGATGCGCGGGTGATGGAGTCGCTTGCGCTCGTCGGCCTTGAGAAGTTCGCTGGTGCGCTGCCGCGCGCGCTCTCGGGCGGTATGCAGATGCGCGTGTCGATCGCGCGCGGACTCGTCACGCAACCCGACCTGCTGCTGATGGACGAGCCCTTCGGCGCGCTCGACGAGATCACGCGCCACAAGCTCGATGCCGATCTGCTCGAGCTCTGGCGCAAGAAGAAGCTCACGGTGATCTTCGTGACGCACTCGATCCACGAGGCGGTGTTTCTCTCGAGCCGCGTGGTGATGATGGCCGCGCGCCCCGGACGCGTGGTGGAACAGTTCCAGATCGACGAGCCGTATCCACGCAGCGCCGACTTCATGGTGACGCCCGAGTTCGCGAAGTATGCGAAGCGGCTGCAGGACAGCCTGCTGCGCGCAAGCAGCTCCGACGAGGCGTACGCGCGATGAAGGCCGGGCCCTTGCTGAGCCAGCCGCGCGTGCAGCGCGTGCTCTACCCGGTGCTGATCGGCGTGGTGCTGGTGGCGCTGTGGCAATGGATGGTGGTCACGATGGAGCTGCCGCCCTACCTCGTGCCATCGCCCTATCTGATGATGCAAACGCTGGTGACCGACTGGGTGCCGCTGGGCAATGCACTGCTGGTCACGCTCAAGATCACGGTGCTGTCGTTTGCGCTGGCCACGGTCGCGGGGGTGCTGATCTCGTTCCTGTTCGTGCAGAGCAAGCGCATCGAGACGGCGCTCTTTCCCTACGCCGTGCTGCTGCAGGTGACGCCCATCGTCGCGGTGGCGCCGCTGATCATCATCTGGGTGAAGAACCCGGTGGCCGCAATGACGGTGTGCGCCGCGCTGGTGGCGCTGTGCCCGATCATCAGCAATACCACGCTCGGCCTGCGC
>CAMATD010000009.1 GCA_945860785.1 Variovorax sp. YR752
GTGCCAACGGCCTGCTGCACGAAGCGGCGCACGATGCGCTCTCCGACGTGCGCGCCACCATCGCGCTGGCCCGGCTCCTCCGCGACAAGCAGCCCAAGCTGTTCGACTTCGCCTTCGGCCTCCACAGAAAGGACCGCGTGGCGAGCGAACTCGGCCTGCCTGCGATGCGCGAAACCGCCAAGCCGTTCCTGCACGTCTCGGGCATGTTCCCGGCCGAGCGCGGCTGTCTCGGCGTGATGTGGCCGCTGGCGAGCCACCCGACCAACAAGAACGAACTGATCGCCTGGGACCTCGCCTACGACCCGAGCGAGTTGCGCGACCTCGACGTCGAGACGCTGCGCCTGCGGCTTTTCACCCGCACTGCCGATCTGCCCGAAGGCGTGGTGCGTCTGCCGGTGAAGGGCATTCACCTGAACAAGTCGCCGATGGTGGTGGGCAACCTGCGCACGCTCGCGCCGGCGATGGCGGAGCGCTGGGGTGTCGATCTCGACACGGCCATGCGCCATGCAGCCATTGCGCGTGACCTGCCCGACATGAGCGCCATCTGGTCGCAGGTGTATGCACGGCCGAAGGAGGCCACGCCCGACGTCGATGAAGACCTCTACGGCGGTTTCGTCGGCAATGCCGACCGTCGGCGTCTCAACCAATTGCGCGGCCTTTCGGCAGCCGAACTCGCCAAGGACCGCACCGGCTTCGACGACGGCCGTCTCGAGGAAATCGTGTTCCGCTACCGCGCGCGCAACTGGCCCGAGTCGCTCGCTCCCGAAGAGACCGAACGCTGGGAGGCATTGCGCGTGGCGCGCCTGTTCCGCGGCGAGGGTGGGGCGCGCACCATCGAACAGTTGTTCAGCGAAGTCGATGCGCTCTCCGAAACAGTGGACGAGCGCGGCGAGGAACTGTTGGGCGCGCTCTACGAATACGCCGAAGCGATCGCACCCGAGGCCTGAACGTTCAGGCACATCCCCGCCCATGGACAAGAACCTGACCATCACCCCCGAACTTTCCACGGGTCTCGAGGAACACGGGTTGTTCCTCGCGCCGGGCGTTCAGTTGTCGATGCCGTGCCGCTTCGAGACGCCGGTGCGCATCTGGCATGCGGTGCGCGTCATTGGCGGGTCGCTGGGGGCCTACACCACGCTCTCGCCGGGCGTTGCGCTCAACGCCGTGCATGCGGGGCGCTACTGCTCGATCGGCGACGGCATGCAGGGTGCTGTCGGACCACCCCTCCGACTGGTTCACCACGCACATGCTGAGCTTCTCGCCGAATTTTCCCGAGCCGTACCGTCACCAGCCCGTGGGCGGGTTCTGGTCGCATTCGACGGTCAAGATCGGCCATGACGTGTGGATCGACTCCCGCGTGAGCATCCGGGGTGGCGTGACCATCGGCGATGGTGCGGTGATCGGTGCCGGGGCCATCGTGACCAAGGACGTCGAACCCTTCACCATCATGGGTGGTGTGCCGGCGCGCGTGATCCGCCGCCGCTTTCCGGACGCGCTCATCGAACGCATCCAGGCCTGCCCGTGGTGGGACTGGGACCTGCGTGCGATGGCACTCGACTGGCAGCATCCCGAAGAAGCCCAGACCGTGCTGGAGGCCGCCATCGCCGAGGGCCGCGTGTCGCGGTGGGAGTCGGGATGGCGCCTGCTCGATTTCGGCACGCCGGAAAAGGCAGGGCAGCCCGCGCCGCTCATCTTTCGACCGGGCTGACCAATGAGGACCCGTCTCATGACACGTATTTCTTCTTCTGCCCGTCTGCGGACGATGGCATTGGCCGGCGCCATGATCGCCGCGCTCGCAGGCTGCGCTGCCTTGCCTTCGGCATCCAGGCCCGCCAAGGCCTGCGGGGCGGGCTTCGATGGCTTCGAGCGAGACACCCTCTATTTCGGTCGCGCCATACCAGCCGGCGGGCAGGTGTCGAATGCCCAGTGGACCGGCTTTCTCGACACCACGGTGACGCCAGCTTTCCCGCAGGGCCTCACCGTCATCGACGCCGTCGGCCAATGGCGCGGCGCCTCGGGCGGCGTGGTCCGCGAGCCGTCGAAGCTCGTCGTGCTGCTGCATCCACGCAATGCGAAGGACAATACGGCCATCGCCGGCATCATCGACGTGTACCGCAAGAACTTCGGCCAGGAGGCTGTTCTTCAGGAAAGGCAGACTGTCTGCGTCCGCTTCTGAAATTGGCGAGAAATGGGTCAAAGCTTCATGGCGATCTCATTTGCGTCGGCTATCTTCAATTGATCCGAGCGTTGGTCAGTTGCATGTTTTCGAACTGGCTGCCCGTGAAGTCCACCTGTTCTCCACGCAGGTTCTCGGCCGTGATGTACGTGCCCGTGCACGACAGGATCTTCAGCCCGCTCCAGTGACCGTCGTCGAAGTTCAGTTCGGTCCAGGTGCAGCCCAGGAAGCTGCAGCTGCTGAAATTGCAATGGCCGAACTGGCTGTCTGTGAAGGTGCAGCCGATGCAGGTACAGCCGCTGATGGCGATGCGCTGCAAGTCGCAGCGACTGAAGGTGCAGTTGGTGAACTGGCAATCGGTCCATGAGGCATTGAGGAAGGTGGTGGCCGAGAAGCTGCTGCCGCTGAAGGTGCTGGCCGAGAAGGTGATGAGGTTCAGGTCCAGGCCGGCGTAGGCATTGCCGTCGCTTTCGCTGGCCACGCCTGCGGGCGCGCCGCCTAGGCCCTTGCGCCATTGGTCGTGTTTGAGAATCAGGGACTGCGCTGACATCGTAAATAAGCTCCTGTCGTTTTTGCAGGGCCGCCGCGATGGCAACCCCGCGTTCGCTCAGATCACATAGGGTCGAGGATTCAACCCCTCGCGGTACTCGGGGCTGGGCGGCAACAGCGCAAAGACCAGCGCCCCGCGCGGATCGCGCAGGTTGACGGCAAGCGCCGGTTCGCCGCTGTCCCACACCGCGATACTGACCAGCCCGATGGCCGCATTCATGCTCGCCGCACCCAGTTCCCCACCCAGGCACTGCTCCAGTCGAAAACCCGCGTCCGAATCCAGCAGTCTGTTTTGTGGTGCAACCTTGGCTATGCAGCGCGCGAGCAGCGCGGCGTCATCGCCGTCCGATGCGGCGCTGTAGAACAGGCGCTTGGGCGGCTGTCCACGCAAAGGGCCTTCCAGCACGGCCTTCAGCACCGCTTCCAGCGCTTCGACCCGCTGGTCCATCGACATGCCCGCATCGAAGCGCGCAAATTCGGGCTTCTGCACCAGCGCGAGCGTCGGCATCTGCGCATACTGCTCGTACTGAGGTTGGCTCCACAGTGCCGGCACGTTGGGCGTCGGCCTGAAATCGCCGAGCGACGCGCGGTAGTTCACACTGCCGTCGTAGGCGTCGGCCCGCAGGCCGCCAAAGCCGTGGGGGCCACGACCGACCACACCGTTGGGAAAATGGCTGTCCTTGCTGGCATCGCGCACATGCAGCGACCACTCGCGCAGCCACTCGGCCGCCTCGGGGCGAGTCAGCAGCAGGCCCGAGAAGGTGTCGCGCAACTGTCCCGCGCGCTTGGGCCACGCAAGGATGTCCTCCAACGACTCGCTGCGCTGGCCCTGCGGGTTCTCCCACCCGCCCAACTCCGCGCGCGCCGCGTAGCCGTCCTCGGCCCACACCAGCAGGCTGTTCAGATCGCCCTGAGTGCCGAAGGCGTCGAAAGCCAAGCGCCAGAGATCGACACCCGCGGCCTCGAAGCGCGGCGGCACCTTGAACCCCAGCTGATGAAAAGCCATGCCCGCCGGGCCGTCATGCAACTGCCACGGAAGGCCGCGCTGGTCCTCGCTGCTCTGGTACCTGCGGCTCCACTGCGCCAGCGCCGCCGCATTCAGCCGCGTGGCCTGTGGCAGCGCCATCATCGTGGGCAGCGGGTAGTTCTCCACGAAGCGGCCCCGCTCGCCGTTCTTGGGCCGGTGGGTCAGTGCGGCGCGCAGCGCGGCGCTGCGGAACAAGCCCGCCTCGTGCTGGCACTCGCTCAGCGAACCCGGGGGATTGGGGGCTTCTTCATCGGCCGGTGCCCGGCGTCGCACGCGGTCCCACAAAGGCCCGGCGGGCACTTGGTCCACCCGCAATCCCACCCCGGAGACGTGCAGGAATTCGGCAGGCGATGCGGTGGCGGGCTGGTAGCGAATGCGCCTTGTCACCACGGGTCTCCCATTGGGCTCGACGCCGGCTGGGGCGCTGATGCCGGCGCCTCGCCGGTCACGATGCCCGGCGGCATTGTCTTGTCGGAGTCGGGCAATTTGCCGGTCCGGTAGTACGGGTCGCTCTTCTTCCAGTCGGCCAAGTCGAGCAGGTAGTTCCAGTACTGCTCGTCGTGCCAGGCGTAGCCCAGGCCCACCGTCACGTCGTAGCTCAGCACGTCCGCCACGGGAGAGCTGTTCTTTTCCTGGTTCTTGAAGCGCAGGATGGCGGCATGGTTGGTAGGCGATACCGGCACATGCCCCACCTCGGCTTCGCGGCGCTGCTCGACTTCCTTCCAGGTTTCGTAGCGGTAGATGTGCAAACCCTTTTCGTCGGAGGCCCTGATCCTGCGCCGCTCCTGATAGGTCACGTCGTCGTTGAAGTCCTCGCTCTGTTCGCCGTCGGCCTTCACTTTGTTGCCGTCCGGGTCCTTGCCTTCCTTGCCGTCGTACATCACGTAATTGCCGTCGAACTCTTCAGGCAGATCCAGCGCCCGGGGCAGCAGCGGGGCGTTGATGGTCACGCTCTCCGCGTCGTCCTTGTCAGGCGACAGGTCACCCAGGACGGGCGCCGCATGCAGGATCTTCTCCGAGGCAATCTTCCAACGCTGTGCGGGGGCACTGCCGTCTTGGTAGTGCCATTCCTCCTCGTCGTGGGCCGGCGTCCCTGGGCTCTCTTCATTGCCTTCCGAGGCCGGTACGTGCTTGATCTGCTTGTAGAAGTAGTGCTGCGCATAGCCGGTACGCGAACCCACGGGCGGGTTGTGGCCGTCCTTGGTGTCGGTGCCGCGCGCGAACATGCGCTGCAGCACATTGCCACCTACCTGCCCATGTACTTGGTCGGAATGCCGCGCCAGCCCATGCCGGCCACGGCTGAGACGCCGATCACCCGGTCGCCGGGGTTGAAGTTCACCATCAGCTTGCCGCGCGTGTCGCTGCGCGTGAACTTCGGCAGACTCCACCAGGGCTTGTCGTCCTGGCCCCGTCCGGCATCCGGGTCTTCCACTTTGCTGCCGATCTCGGCCTGCCACTGCGGCGCATCGGCAGGCTTGTTCACGTAGATCACGTCGTCGTAGGCGTGGCATGGGCGGTGCTCCACGGTGCATTCGGCCTTGGGTGCGGGCGGCGCGGGATAGCCCTGGGCGGCCTTGGCCATGATGGCGGCCGCGTTGGCGAAGGTGGCGATGCGCGCGGGCTCGGGCTGCACGGTGTCCCAGCCATCGGTCGCCGTGAGGTAGTCGGTCTTCTCGGTGTCGAAGCGGTAGGGCGAGCTGTTGAGGATCACGGTGTCGGGGTCTCGCACACCGTCGAGGAAGAACAGCGAGCACAGCGTGACGATGGTGCCCTGGCTGTGCGAGACGATGTTGATGGGCTCGTTGGGAAGGTTCTTGCGGACGTCCTTGATCAGGTTCGCCAGGCGGCGCGCGGCGTGGGTGTAGTACAGGCGTGGCGGGCAGTCGCACAGCGTTCGACCCAGAATCGGATTGACCCAGTTGACATCGAACAGCCCGAACATCACGTGCTTGCGAAAACCCGTAGGCAGCCAGAACGAGGTGAGCGCGGCACCGCCATTCTGGAAGGGGCCGCCGCCCCAGGCGCCGTCGGTGCGCAGGGGGTTGCCGTATTCGTCGGTCCAGGCCGGGGTGTCGCCCTTTTGCTCGCTGCCCTTGATCTGCTTGCGATCAGATTCCTGGGCTTTATAGCCCCACCAGAAGGGGATGACGGGGGATTTGACGCGCTGACCATCCCTGACTTTGAGATAGCGGTGCGCGGTGACTTTGTTTTTATCACCTTCATCGTCTTTGCTCAAAGGTCTTAGGTCTTCTCGCCCGAGCCGCTTGTTCAGCCCGGTTGCAAACTTCCTTGGAAGCATCTAGATACCACTCTCCATCGGAATTGACGCCATGCACAAAGATGACGATGCCAGGCATGAGGTGGGGCACGCCGACGGTATGAGTACGGTCGGTCTGCTTGTCGTCGGTACCGGTCATCTTGCCCTGGACCCATTGATATTTACCTGGGTCAGGCGACACGGGAGTTTCGATGGAGTTGAGGTCATCGCTCATTGCTGGCTTCCTTTGCCTTGAGCCTTGCATAGCACCTTGGTGTCAACGGGGGCGATGTGGGTCTTAAAGACAAAGCCGTGAATAAACGGCCAACGAATACCGTCTTCAGACAAGGGAAGGGAAGATAGATCAAATCCCCGAGTGATGTTGTCTTCGTCTATCTGATAAACCTTGGTGCCGCTAATGTGCAGTTTGTCATACGGTGAAGGTGCCCACACTCGCTTCCATGTCCTGCCCCCATCGATGGAGTAAGGCATCTTGTCCCCGCACCCCCCTCCACCCGACGAACAGTTGATGCTCTCTCGCGTCACCGGCGCCACCAGATACTGATCGTTGGCGGCGTCGATGATGAGGGTGGTCCGGTTCATCACAGCGTCGAACTTCACCACTTCCGAGCGGATGCCCTTGGCGGTGTCTACGAAATACAGCATGTCGCCATAGCAATGCTCTTCCGGCGTGATCTCGAAGTACCGGTGATCGTCGATGCGGTAGGCCACTTGCGGCGGAATGACAGGCCCAGGCGCGAGTGGCGGGGAAGCTCCGCCGGACGCGCAGGCGCTCAGGGCCAAGGCCGATGCAGTCAAGCTAAGTCGCCATGCAAATTTGAGGTCAAGTTTCCTCACGAAGTGTTCTCCCCGTGTTGTGCTTGCAGTAAGTCAAATGAACCCGAAGCGTCTCAAGTGACGTCAAACGGCTTGTCCTTGTCGAGCTTGGAAATCGCGTCGCCACCGGATTGAGCGTTGCTCGCGCCGCCGCTGGCCTTGACGATGCTGTAGTCCCGGTTAGATAGTCCGTCGTCCTTGTCCCCCATGCGGTGCAGCGTGAGCTGCTGGGCCTGGTCGGTGCGCATGAAGCCGGGGAAGTCCACGCCGATGGTGCTGGGGCCATGGACGCGGTAGTTGGCGGTCTGCACGAGGTACTCGCCGGTCATGCCCCATACCACCTTGCCACCTGACATGCGCAAGTAGGTGCCGTCGTCCAGCGCCAGGGTGATGCTCTTCTTGGCCTTGATGGTGATGCTGTCCTCGGTGGACTGGATGGTGATGGCCTTCTCGCCCGTGATCTCGACGCTGTTGTGCTGAGCCTGGTGGATGAGCTTGCCCTCATTGGCGATGACGCGGATGTCGCCCGTGCGCGCGAACTGTTCGATGTCTTTGCCTGCGGTGTGCAGGATCGACTGATCGGCATAGTGCTGCTGGTTGTGGCCAGCCACGGTGTCGATGTTCAGGCCGGCGTACTGGATGTGATCCTTGGGCGTGACGCTGGCAATGCCCGCCGCACCGCTGAGGGCCAGCACGGGCTGACCGCCCTGCGCCTTGCCATGGGCGTTGGCTTCGTTGCTGGCGCCGTGGCCGAGGGCTTCGGCGGCTTCGCTCAAGGCCTGCTGGGGCGCCGTCTCGCGCACGCCGGCCTCGCATTTCGTGGCCGCCTTGGTCAGGTCTTTGGCGATCGCCAGCGCCTGTTCCAGACAGGCCACCAGTTCGTCGCGGCTGAGCAGGCCGCCGATGGCTTGCGAGCGTCCATCGGTGGACAACAGCAGGCCCTTGTCTGCCCGAACCGCGCCCCATCCGTCTGAACGAAGCTCGAAACCTTCGCCCCGTTCGTCCTTGCGCCCGGCGTTGTCCTCGATGCGCGTGATGTGCCCCAGGCTCAGCTGGCTGTGCTGGTGGTCGCTCTTGAGCTGCAGCTGGATCTTGCCGGCGGTGTCGTCCATGGTGAGGTGGTTGCTGCGTCCGGCCGCACTGTTGCCTCCTTCCTCGGCCCTCCTTGCCGATGAAAATGTCGAGATCGAAGTCCATGGCGCCGCTGGCGCCGAGGTTCAGGGCATCGGGGGTCTTGAGAAGAAGCTCGTATTCGAACAGCGAATTCACGCCTTCGTGACCCGAGAGGCGCACGGGTTCGAGCGCGGGACGGCCAAGCACCAGGGGAATTGCGGGCGATTGAATCACCAGGGTGCGCGGTTGCGCGCCATCGAAGATAGACATGGAGATTCCCTGAAGTGACGAGCGCTCGGATCGAGGTTGTCTCAAGAAATTATGGGAGGCTCTCCTGTCTTCTCGGTAGTGAAAAAGCAGTCTTCGTGAAAGCGCTTCCGGGATGCGTGACGGATTGCATGATCGAGCGTCTCCAACCTTGTCAAGACTTTCGCAGCCCAGGGTTAATTTTGCTATTTGTTAACAGCAAGATAACAACCTTTGAAATTTTGGAAAAAAAACTGGCCGGCCGGTTCCACCCGATCTATTGATCATTTTCGGTGGCGCTCGCCACGATGCCTCAGTGAGGAACATCCGCACTGTGTCGAGGATATCTTCCTCGACTCGAGAGGGCGTCGAGTCTACGAACAGCGTCCAGGCGATGGCTGCGAAGCTGACGAGGCCGATCGCACATACCGTCTAGACGAATCCACGAACGAGGCGCAAGGATCTTTCGAGTTCCGTCATGCGGAGAATCCGATGCGGTATTGGTGGGCGCTGCCGTAACTTAAGAATGTGATCCCGCCGTCATCCAGCAGGCGAACTTCCGCTTTTTCGATCTGGGTCTGCCCCATGTGTTGACCTCCACTGTTGATCCGCAAGTATTGCCTCAAGCATCCTGTTGCAAAGGCTTCTGGCGCGTACACAACTGCGAATTTGCGATACTTTCTTTGCACAACAGTTGCAATGCCACTGCTCGTGGCTAAGTCCCTGCTCGGCAGCATCTCGCTTGATCGTTGCGCGGCACTGCTTCCCACTAAATGTCAACGATCTGTCAGACCTTACCGCTGTGCGTTCAAGCGATAGAACCGCTGTTTTCCAGAGACGATTGCAATTATTTATTTGCGACTTATCAACTATCGTCAAAACTAAAAAACACCAAACTCTCTTTAGCTTTGAAGATGCCGATACCGCGGTTGATTGGCATAGATAGTGCATTGGTGCGGCGTCTTCTTGTGAGGAAAGGCCGCATGACCTGACGGATGGCTATCACGCCACAGCGCAACGTCATGCACGCGTTCCCGGACATTCAGACGACAGTCGAGGGGCGCTGTTCGTTATGCGACCAGCACGCCCTCATCGTGCATTGAGTCAGGGAGAGAGGATTTGAAAGTCAGATGTGCAAAATCACCGTCACGGTCGAGAAGGCCGGCTCGCGCGCCATTGCCGGCCGCTACGACGCCAGCAAGTTCGACTTCGGCTTTCCCTCGGGCGCGCCCGCGGCGCAGCAGCTCAAGGTGCTGGCCAAGGCACCGAACGTCTTCAACCCGTTCTACACGCCGATCGTGCTGGCGAGCTGGCGGCCCATTGCGGAGATCCTCGTCGCCAACGGCATGGCTTCGAAGCAGGGCGACTTCTACTATGTCGTCGATCTGCCGGGCCTGAGGGCGATGATCGAGAAGGGCACGCGCTGGAAGGAGCGCAAGGCCAGCAGCGCCTTCTCCACCAGCAAGTCGCTGCTGATCAATTCGACCGACGTTCGCACCTCCAACTCGGCCGCGATGTACCTGGCGCTCGCGAGCTACCTCGCCAACAGCCAGCAGATCGTGCAGAGCCAGGAGGATGTCGACCGGGTCCTGCCGGTCGTGGCACCGCTGTTTTTGCGTCAGGGCTTCCAGGAGCAATCGTCGGCCGGGCCGTTCGAGGACTACCTCGCGCTCGGCATGGGCAAGGCGCCGCTGCTGGTGGCCTACGAATCGCAGATGGTCGAGTTCTGGCTCAAGAACCCCGACAGGCTCAAGAGCGACATGGTGCTGCTCTACCCCCGGCCCACCGTCTATTCGAAGCATGTGCTGGTGCCCTACACGCCCGGCGGCGCGCGGCTCGGCGCGGCGCTCGAGAACGACCCGGCCCTGCGCGAACTGGCGCACGAATACGGCTACCGCACCGGCGGCGACACCAAGGGTCCCGAGACCTGGGCCCAGCGTGGCGTGAAGGTGCCCGAGGTGCTGGTCGACGTGATCGATCCGCCCAGCTTCGAATGGCTCGAACGAATGACCGTGGGCATCGAAGCCCGCTTCAAGTAATGAATCAAGGAACTCCCATGAACGCGCCTGTCACCACCACCACCCTCGCCGCCGTGGACTCCGCGCCGGTCGAACTGCTGCCCCCGCAGGCCTTCACGCTCGAGCCGCCCGCCGCCGTCGCGGCAGTGCCGGTGGAATCCGCCAGCGGCAAGGTGCGCCTGAAGCCCGAGGACGTGGCCGAGCTCGACGCGCAGGTGGCGCGCTTCATCGACGACATCACCTCGCACGACAGCCGGCATCCGCAGTTCAAGGAAGCGGTGGAGCGCATCCACTCGATGGGCAACAAGGACATCGAGGCGTCCGCGTCCGTCTCCAACCGCATGCTCGAGCGGCCCGTGGGATCGCTGCGCAATGGCCTGTTCGACAAGGGCGCGCAGATCGGCCAGTCGCTGATCGACCTGCGCCACCAGGTGGAAGACCTGGACCCCTCGAAGCAGGGCGATCTGTTCTCGGCCCGCAAGCTGCTCGGCATCATTCCGCTGGGCAACAAGCTGCTGGCCTACTTCGAGCGCTACCAGTCGTCGCAGACGCACCTGAACGCGATCATCGAATCGCTCAAGCGCGGCAAGGACGAACTCTTGCGCGACAACACCGCCATCGAGCAGGAGAAGGTCAACCTCTGGACGCTGATGGAGCGGCTCGAGAAATACGTGCACATCGGCAAGGCGCTCGACGGCCAGCTCGACGCCAAGGCGCGCGAGCTGGAAGCCACCGACCCCGAGAAGGCCCGCGTAGTGCGCGAGGAAATGCTGTTCTATTCGCGCCAGAAGGTGACCGACCTGCTGACCCAGCTCGCGGTGAACATCCAGGGTTATCTCGCGCTCGACATGATCCGCAAGAACAACCTCGAGCTGATGAAGGGCGTCGACCGTGCCACCACCACCACGGTGGCTGCATTGCGCACCGCGGTGATCGTCGCGCAGGCGCTGTCCAACCAGAAGCTGGTGCTCGACCAGATCAGCGCACTCAACGCCACCACCGGCAACCTGATTGCCAGCACCAGCGAGATGCTGCGCGACCAGAGCAGTGCCATCCAACAGCAGGCCGCTTCGAGCACCATCGAGATCACCAAGCTGCAGCAGGCCTTCGCCAACATCTACCAGACGATGGACACCATGGCGTGTTGTAGCCCTTGTCGCCGCAGCACTGGAGTTCCTCGCGCCAGAGCCCGAGGAGCTTTTCGAGCTCTTCGGCACGGTCGAAGGCCGGGTCGTCGCGTTCCTTGACCCGGTCGATCACCTCGAAGCTGAAGTGCGCCGCGCCATGTTCGACCCAATCGCGCACCAGCGCCTTGTTGCGATGCGAGCGCAGGCCGAGTTCGAAGCGGGCGCGGTTCATCGCCCCTTCGACGTCGAGACTGCCGGCCACGTAGACGTGGCCGCTGAGCGTGTTGCGGATGACGAAGACGCCCGCGGGGAGCACCGTGTCTTTGTATTTCCTGACGAGTGCGCGCCTAGTTTCCTTGTGGCAGATTCATGCCTCAAATCAAATATTACCCGGGTTAAATTTAATGCACAATATACCCGGGTAAAAATAATCACCTCAGCCTTCGCGCAAACGCCGCCATCCACGCGAGAGGCGCCGGTTGAAAGCCCGCACCACGCGCCAAGGGCGGCTCTGGCGAACGCCATCGGTGCGGGTGCGGCGGCCACGGCGGTGGCCGCATGGGCGCCGCCGCCGAAGGAGTCGACGCACAGGGCCGCGCAAGTCAGCACGCCGAAGACCACGCGTGCGGGTGTGATCTGGTAGAGGGATTTTTTCATCGCGATACGGCGTCCGTCGGAGTCGGACGCGCCGCGCAGCGGACGTCTTCCCATGCCTTTGACCCGCCCCGTCACCCCGGCGAAAGAATACGAAGACGCGGCTGAAGAACGTCCCAAGAAATCCTGAAGATCTCTTCAGGATCGGGGCCTGCTGTCAGTCAGGAAGGCGCGGCATGATCCACCCATGAGAATTCTGTTGATCGAAGACGACCGCAAGGCCGCGCGCCTGCTGGCCCGTGGGTTGCAGGAGGAGGGCTTCGTCGTCGACGTCGTGCACACGGCCGAAGAGGGCGACGAAGAAGCCTTCGTGATCGCCTACGACCTGATCGTGCTGGACTGGATGCTGCCCGGCAAGGACGGCCTCACGCTGTGCCGCGACCTGCGCCAGCGCGGCTGCAAGACCCCGGTGCTGATGCTCACCGCCCGCGACGCGCTGAGCGACCGCGTCGCGGGCCTCAACACCGGCGCCGACGACTACCTGACCAAGCCCTTTGCCTTCGACGAGCTGCTGGCGCGCGTGCGCGCCTTGCTGCGCCGCTCCGAGATCATGCGGCCGGTGGTGCTCGCCGTGGCCGACCTGAGCCTCGACCCGCAAAGCCAGCGCGTGATGCGCGGCGGCATGGTGCTCGACCTGACCCACAAGGAGTTTGCGATCCTGCAGATCCTGATGCGCCATGCCGGCGAGGTGGTGAGCCGCTCCCGCCTCGCGGAGCAGGTGTGGAAGGACGACCTGATCGCCATCGACAACCTGATCGACGTGCACATCGGCAACCTTGCGCCGCAAGGTCGATGCACCGCCCGCCGCGCCGCTGATCCAGACGGTGCGCGGGCGCGGCTTCCGGCTGGCGCCGGCGGACGATGGCCATGCTTAGTTTTCGCAAGCGCCTGGCGCTCGCGCATGTCGCCGTGATCGTGGTGGTGATGGCGATTGCGGCGTTCGGCTCGTACCTCGTGTTTGCGCGCAACGTGCACCGCGAGCTCGATGCGGCATTGCTCGCGCTCGCCGAAACGGAAATGGGCATGCTGCTGGCCGCCGGGGACGGCGACACGGTGATCGTCCACGAGGCACCGCCCGGCCCTGGCGCACCGTCGTTCGTGCGGCTCGACCGGCTGGTGCAGATCGTCGATGCCCAGGGCCGCGTGCTTGCGCGCAGCGCCAACCTCGGCGAAGCGCAACTGCCCATTCCGCCCGTGCTGCGCGATCGGCTCGCGGCCGGCGAAACCGTGTTCGAAACGCTCGACGGCTTCGGCGAGGAACCGACGCGCATGGTCTCGGTGCCCGTGCCGGGCCGGCCCTCGCTGCTGGCGGTGCAGGTGGCCGGCTCGCTGGACGATGTGAACCGCACGGTCGCGATGGCCAGCGTGCTCTTTCTGATCTTGGGCGGTGCGCTGCTGCTCGCGCTGGGCGCGGCCGGGGCGCTGATCACGCGGCGCGCCTTCGGCGCCATCGACGACGTGGTGCAGCAGGCGCACCGCATCGGCGATGCGAACCTCGGCGAGCGCCTGCCGCACCCCGGCACGCGCGACGAGATCGGGCGCCTGGTCGACACGCTCAACGACATGCTGGCGCGCATCGAACACGGCATGGAAGCGCAGCGCCGCTTCACCGCCGATGCCTCGCACGAGCTGCGCTCGCCGCTGTCGCGCCTGCGCACCGAACTCGAACTGGCGCTGCGGCGTCCGCGCGAGCCCGCGGCTTATGTGGAGACGCTGCACTCGTCGCTCGAAGAGGTCGAGTCGCTCACGCTACTGGTCGAAGAGCTGCTGGTGCTGGCGCGGCTCGACGCGGGGCAGGAGCGCGATGCGGTCGAGACGGTGTCGCTCAACGTGCTGGCCGAGGAGGCGGTGCGGCGGCTGGAGCCGTTGGCGCGGGAGCGGCGGCTGCAGCTCTTGCTGGAACCCGCACTCCCCGTGGCCGCAAGGGTGGCACGCGGCGCAGCCAGCCTCGCGCTGGCCAACCTGCTGGACAACGCGCTCAAGTTCTCGCCGCCCGGCACCGAGGTGCGCGTGAGCCTGCGTGCCGACGCGGAAGCGAACGAGGCGGTGATCAGTGTGTCGGACCACGGCTCCGGCATCCATGGCGACGACCTGCCCCACCTGTTCGAGCGTTTCTACCGCGGTGCCGGCGCGCGCTCGGAAGCCACGCCGGGCCTCGGGCTGGGCCTGGCGCTCTCGCAGGCGGTGATGCATGCGCACGGCGGGCGCATCGAGGCCTCGAACCAGGCTGGTGGCGGAGCCCGTTTCGACATGCATTTGCCGTTGGCGCGCTGAGGCCAGGCCGCCGGGCAAACCCTGACCGCCGCGGTACGGGGCGCTTCGAGAATGGACCGATCCATCCAGAAGCAACAAAGACATGCCTCACGCCACGCTGACACGCCGCCGATTCACGCTCGCCACCGCCGCCGCAAGCCTTGCCGCTCCGGCCTTCGCGCAAAGCGCCTGGCCCGGCAAGCCGATCCGCATCGTCGTGCCCTACACGCCGGGCGGCTTCACCGACCAGATGGCGCGGCTGGTGCAGGTCGGCCTGCAGACGCGGCTCGGACAGCCGGTGCTGATCGACAACAAGCCCGGCGCCAACAGCCTGATCGGCGTCGATGCCATCGCCAAGTCGCCGCCCGACGGCACCACCTTCGGCGTCGTCATCGCCGCGTATGCGGCCAACACCACGCTGTACCCCAAGCTGCCCTACGACCCGAACAAGGACCTCACAGGTGTTTCGCTGATGGGCATCTCGCCTTTGCTGGCCGCGGTCAGCATCAATGCGCCGTTCAAGACCGCGCGCGAACTCATCGACTACGCGCGGGCGAACCCCGGCAAGGTGAGCTTCGGTTCCTCGGGCAACGGCTCGGCCGCGCACCTGACGACCGAGTTGTGGAAGTCGCTGACGCAGACCTACATGATCCACATCCCTTATCGCGGCGCCGTGCCCGCGCTCACCGACCTGATGGGCGGCCAGATCCAGTTGTTCTTCGATGCGCCCACCGGACTCATCAACCAGGCCAAGGCCGGCAAGGTGCGGCTGATCGGCGTGGCGGGCGACAAGCGCCTGGCGGCCGCGCCCGATGTGCCGACCTTCATCGAGCAGGGCTTTGCGGGTTTCACCGGCAGCACCTGGGCCGGCATGCTGGCGCTGGCCGGCACGCCGCGCGACATCGTCAAGCGCATGTCCGAAGAGGTGGCGCGCATCGTCAAGAGCGACGAGACACGCGCCAAGCTCGACGCCATGGGCACCATTCCAGTGGGCAGCACGCCCGAGGAGTTCGACGCCTTCATCACCACGGAGACCGCCAAGTGGGGCAAGGTCATCCGCACGGCGGGGGTGAAGGCGGAGTAGGTCGCGGCTGCACCGAGTTTGTGGAACGGCGAAGGAATGGTGGCCGGCGCGTTATGAAGGCCGGGCGGCTCATGGCCCAGGCGCAGGTGGTGTGATCTTGCGAACCTTGTAGCCCCAATAGTCGGCCACATAGACATTGCCGCTGGCGTCCACGACGATGCCTACGGGACGGTAGAACGACGCGGAAGTGCCGGTGCCGTTCTCCGAGCCAGAGGCTCCGGTGGTGCCCGCCAGCGTCGAGACCATGCCCGCCGGGGTGATCTTGCGGACCAGGAGGTCGTGGTCGGCCACATAGACATTGCCGCTGGCGTCCACGGTCAAGGCTCTGGGACGGTTGAACGATGCCAAAGTGTCGGAGCCGTCGGCAAAGCTCCGGTCTCCGGAGCCCGCCAGCGTCGAGACCTGGGGCAGTGGCTCTGGCAGTGGCTCTGGCTCTGGCGCCGAACATGCCACCGTCACGCCGGTCACTTCGCCCACCGCCGTGCCGCTGCCGTTGCCTACCGTGCAGGTCTGGGCCGGATTGGACGGCTGGGCCTTCACTGTCACGGCATAGGCCGCACCGCTTTCCAAGGCGGTGTGAAAGCGGAAGCTGCCGTCCGCGGCCTGCGGCAGATCGTCACTCGCGTTGTTCTGCAGAACCAGGCCCGAACCGGCCAGGCCGGAGACGCTGCCGCCGATGGCGTAGGTCGTTGCGGGCGAAGGAGACGAGACCGAGCCGGAAGGGCTCGGAAGGAAGCCCCCGCCGCCGCCGTCCGAGCCACCGCCACAGGAAGTCAGAGCGGCCAGCAGGCCCATCAGGACGGCCCCGCGAGCCAGGCGGCGAAAGCCGATAGACCGTGAGCGAGCAAGGAAAGCCGACGGGTTCGGTCGCATGGCTGGTGCCTCGTAAGTTGTTCAGAGTTTAGAAAATTCAACACTCAGGAACAATTACGGCAATAGCAAACAATCACGGATGCCGATGCACCCCTATAGCCTCAAGGCGCCAGCACCAGCACCTTGAACTGGCTCGGCACGATCCGCATGCCCAGGATGTTGTTGCGGTTCTGCACCGACAGGCTGGTCATGCGCGTGCAGGGCGAGCCCTTGAGCAGCACGGTGAAGGCGCCTGTGATGTGCCGCGAGGGCCCCATCACCGTCTGCGACACCACGCCTATCAGCACGCCGGCGTTGTCGCCGTTGGTGATCGGCGTGGTCGTGGCGAGGTTGTGCGCCGGGGTGCCGCCGTAGAGGATGTTCCAGGCGTTGGGAATCGCGGTCGGCCCCAGCGCGAAGTTGGGGTATGGAACGGGGATCGCCGGCGGTGTCTTGCAGACATCGGGGAAGGCGAGGTCCATGCCCATCATCTGGGAGTTGGCAAACATGCAAAGGCTCCTTCAATCAACCCATGTGGCTCTGTTCGGCATCGACCTTGATCAGCTCCTTGCTGGTGACCAGGGTGTTCTTCGCGTGCAGCCGCAGCGTCCGCGAAGCCTGGATGTCGATCTGCCCGGCGCGCACCTGCTCGATCTCTTCGGTAATGCGAAAGCTCGAACGCGTGAGCAGATGGAGCCGGTCCAGCACGACTTCGCAGGCATGCCCCACGAAGCGCGAGACCAGCACGCTGAAGCGGACCTCCGCGCCCTGGTAGTCCAGCTCCGAGACGTTGCACTGGCCGCGCTCGGCCGTGAGCTTCCATTGCGGCGCGCGGGTGGCGACGGCCGTGTCCGATTGCAGGTCGAGCGTGCCGGCGCTTTGGATCGCGATGCCGCCACGCTTCGATTGCAGGCGCAGGTCGCCATCGACCGCGAGAGTCGCACTGCGCCTGTCGGCCTGGACCACGACGGCGATGACGTAGAGCGCGTCGTCGTGCGGGCCCGCGACCATGACCGTGTCGCCCGGCGCGGGTAGCAGCAGGCAGCTGGCCGCGCGCTGGCAGCGCAGCGTGCGGTGCCCGTCCACGAGCGTCACGTCGCAGAAGCCGCCGTCGTCGTCGTCAGCATTGCAGGCGACGACCGTGGCCATCGAGATGCCTGCGAGCGGTGCACCCGGCTGCGGCTTCGCGGGCGATGCCTTGCGCAGCAGCGGCGCGAGCTCGCTTTCGGACGAGGAGGGCGCAGGGGCGGAGGAAGAGGAGGAAATAGGGCGGGCGGCCATCGTCATGCGGTGTCCTTTGCATCAGGTGGGGGATAGTCGCCAAGGCGCATGAGGCCTTGCGCATCCCGGTCGAGCCGAACGGCGCGCGTCGATCGCTGCCAAGCCACGCGCTCGGCTTCGAACAGGTCGGGGTCGGCGTCCAGCACGCCGATGCGGTCGCTCCAGCGGCTGTCGCCCTGGTGGGCGCGGTGCAGCTGGGTGCGATGGAACAGGGCCTTCTCGAAGTTCGCGGCACGCAGGTCCGCATACGAGAAGTCGGCATAGGTCAGGCGGCTTCGCGCGAACGAGGTGCGCTCGCACCGCGCACGGTGAAAGACGCATTGCTCGAGGCCGGTGTCGGAAAAATCGGCATCGCTGAGCAGCGCATCGATCCACAGCGACTGGTCGAACACGCCGCCGCGGCAGTCCGCGTGGGCCATGTTGGCCTGCGGAAACAGCGACTGCGGCGCATGTACGCGCTGCATGCGCGCGCCGTCGAGCGCCGCGCCCTTGAAATTGCACTGCACGAGCCGCGCATCGTCGAACACGCAGTTCGACAGGCGCGCGTCCACGAACTGGCAGAGCATGAACGACTGGCCGGCAAACGACTGGCCGCGCAGGTCGGCCTCCGAGAAGATGGCGTTGTGGAAGCTCGCGCCCTGGAAATTCGCCTGCCGCAGGTCCGAGCGGAAGAACACGGCGATCGTGAGCTCGGCATCGGCGAAGTTCGCATTGCCAAGGCGGCTTTCGTTGAAGATCGCCTTCGTGAGCTTGGCGCCCTTGAAACTGGCGCCTGGAACTCGCAGTCCTCGAAGGCTGTTTCCGTCAGCTCGGCAGCCTCGCCGTGCAGGCCTTGCAGGTCGGACTCGGCCACGACGGTGCCGGCCCAGTGGCTCGACGGCGCCTGCACGTCGCGCAGGCTGCAGCGCAGGAACGAAGCGCTGTCCAGATGGGCGCCCGCCAGCGCTGCGCCATTGAAGCGGCAGCGATCGAACACCGAATCGTTCAGGCGCGCACGCTCCAGCGCAGCCTGGGTGAAGCTGCATTCGCTGAACAGTCCGCCGGACAGGTCGAGGTCGGTCAACTGCATTCCCTTGAAGTCTTCCCCCTGCAATTGCACGCCGTTGCGGACCTTGGACACCAGTTCTTGCGGGCTCATTCGACGGCGGTCGCGCGCGAAGCCGGCACGGTCTTGGTCTGCTCGAGGTAGGCGCCGTGCGTCTCGGTGATGTCGTCGATCAGGATCTGAGACATGTCGGTGCGAAAGAGGTTGGTCTCGCGCAGGTCGGCCGACAGCAGCCGGGCCTTGTTGAAATTGGCGGTCATGAGGTTCGCGGCGCGCAGCGAGGCCCGGCTCAGGTTGCTGCGGATGAAGAGGCTCTCGGGCGCCTGCACCGCGCTCAGGTCGCCGGCCGTCAGGTTGGAGGAAGAGAAATCGCAGGTGTCGAGCGTCGCGCGGGCGAATCGCACGCCCTCCATCGGAATGTCGCGCAGGCTGCACTGCACCAGCGTGGCCTCTTCGAAGTTCGCGCCGCGCAGGCTGCTGTTGCCCACGAAGCAGGTGGTGCGCAGCAGGGCGCGCTGGAAGCCGATCCGGTCGTCGCCGTTGGTGTGGGTCCACATGCAGGCTTCGAGTTCGGCGTCCGAGAAGTCGAGCCCGGCGACGCGGCAGGCCATGAAGCCCGCCTTCAGGAGCCGCGCCTTGCGGAAGCTGCAGTCTTCGATGACGGTGTCGGACAGGAAACCGATGTAGGCTCGCATCGAGCCCGTCGAAGGTGCAGCGCAGCAGCTGCGCTCCGATCAGGTGCAGCCGGTCCATGCGGGCCGACGAGAAGTTGCACTGCACGAACTTCAGCTTCTCGAACGTCGCACCGTCGAACAGGGCGTGCGAGAAGTCGGCCTGTTCGCAGTCGATGCCCGCGAGGTTGGTGTCGCGAAAAAGCGCGCGCTGAAAGCCGGCCCCGGACAACCGGGCGCGCACCAGCACGGCCTGGCTGAAATCGGCCCCTTCGCACTGGGCATGGCGAAGGTCGGCGCCTTCGAGCAGGGCGCGCCGGAAGCAGGCGCCGCGCAGGTCCAGCCCGGACAGGTCGGCGGCGGTCAGGTCCATGTCGGTGAAGTCGCGGCTTCCGGCGAGGATCGCGTCGACCTGCACACGCAGCACGGCGGCGCGGTCCGCGGACAAAGGATCGACGGGGGCCTGGTGTTGCGCGGAGCCGCGGTAGAGCGCGAGCAGGCCGCGCTCGCCGGCCACGGTCATCTTGCGCATCGCATCGACCTGGCTCGCGGGCACGGGCGCGGTGCCGGTCGCCGCGGCGATGCCTTCGAATCCGCGCAGGACGGCTGCGCTGTCGACGCTGGGCGGCCCCTTGAGCTGGGTGCGGTCGTGCTCGCGCACCAGCTTGCCGGTGTCGAAGCCTACCTTCATCGATTCCTTGGCGTTGGCGTCGGCCTCGCGCTGGAGGCGCTCGCGCTCGACGGCGCCCTGCGCGCGCTGGTCGCGGACATAGCGATCGGCCTGGTCCACGAAGTCGGGCAGCTCGCGCAGGCTCGGCATTCGGGTGAACGGCTCGGGAAGCCGGCGGTCGTTGAAATGCCGCGCCTTGTGTCCCGCCGCGATGGCCTTCTGCTTCAGTTCCTCGCGGGCCTGCCTGCCGCGCTCGCGCATGTTGTGCGCACCAGCGCCGTTTCGGCCGTGCCGATCTGGTCGAGCCACGGGCCGATGGCTTCTTCCGGCAGGAGTTCGTCGTCGCGGAACATGTAGAGCGCACCTTTCTCCGGATCGCAGCGCTGCCGCAGCACGGTGGCGTAGTGCGCCAGGCCGCGCGGCGCATCGATCGTTTCGATGGCCGGCATCACATGGGAAACGTCGGAGGCGTTGTCCTCCTCGATGCGTGTCTCGCCATGAAAGACGAGCACGACGCGGTCAAGGTGCGGAAAGAACCAGGCGGTGGTGAGGCGCTGCGCAACCTCTTCGATCTCCGTGGGCGAACGGTGCCGCACCACCACCGCGAGGGCGCGCCAGTTCGGCAGATGGCCTTGCTGGATCGGCACCTCGGGGTGCATGTTCCAGACCCGCGTAGGCGGTGCCCGGCGGAATCTCGATCGCGTCCCGGAAGCGCTGGTCGGCGGGCGCGGCGTTGAACAGCTGCCAGTCCATGTCCTTGGCAAAGCCGGGAAAGAGGTGGGCGCGCCAATGCGCGTCGTACTGCCTGCCCATGAGCCGCATGCGCCGCGGCGAGGCGATGTCGATGGGCCCGAAGCCCGCGGGCGCCGGCGTGTCGCCCGGGTGATGCAGGCGCTGGGCCGGGTCCTCGATGTTGGGCACGCGCTGCACCTGCTGGCCATTGACGACGTCCAGCCCGTGGCCCCGGCCCACCGGGTTGTCGGCGAAGCCCGGGCCGCCGTAGGCACGCGTCCAGTCGACGCGCATCGCCTCGAAGGGTTGGGGCGGGGTGGGGCGGCCGCCCACCCAGAAACGGTCGCCGAACACGGCCAGGTCCTTCGACAGCCCACCGAGTTGCAGCCGCGCGGCACAGCGCGTCTTCTCTTCCTGGTGGGTCGTGTACGCAAAACCCGTGGCGAGCATTTCCGCGCGGGCCTTGGGAATGCCCAGGTCGATGGCCGTGGTCGGCCCCAGCTCTTCGGACAGCGTCTTCCAGAACTCGGGCTCCGGCGTCAGCACCGGCTTGCCGCTCATCGACACCATGCACAGGGTGGTGACGGCGAGACGCTGCTCGCCCTGACGGAGGAACGGACGGGTGATCACGCTCAGTCGCAGCGGCTTGACGGTCTTCATGGGTGGCGCGTCCGCGGCGCCCGGCCTTCAGCGCACACGGAGAATCTCCAGCGGCGTGCGCTCCCGGTCGATGGCCACCGCCGCGGGATTGCCCGCGTCATAGCGCAGGTGGATCGCCTTGCGCGGCTGAAGAAACTGCGACACCAGGGCGTCCTCGACGAAGGTCGTGGATCGATGTGGCGTGCACCGTGCCGGCGTTGTCGGTGTAGTCCACGTCGAACACCAGGGCGCACACGGTCTGCCCGGCGGAGCCGCCGCGCGTCATGTTGCTGGGGTGCATGCGGACGTTGCGGATCACGCCCTCGACGGGCCGGCCCGCCTGCGCGAGGGAATGCCACAGTTTCCCCTCGGCCGAATAGCGCCGGTTCTCGGCGCTCATGTACCGCATGGCCACGATGCCTCCCACGGTCACCGCCGTCATCACGATGCCGAAGAAGACCCAGAGAAGCGTCTCCCACTCAGGCATGGATGCCGTCACACGACAAGGTGCATGGCCTGCGCATAAGCCGCCATGCCGTCCATGAAGAAGCGCAGTGCAGCCTTGCCGACCTGCACGGCCTCGGAAGTGATGTCGATGCCCTTGTTGGCGATCTTGAAGGTGAGAAAGTCGACCTTGAGCACGGCGTACTGCGAGTTGATGCCGTAGAACTGCTGACGCACACCCCAGAAGTCCAGCGAAGCGCCCACGGCACCGAAGCGAAAGCCCACGCCGCCCGAGCGCGTCAGGCGCCAGTCGCTGCTCTTGGCGTAGTTGTTGTTGTAGGTGACGGAGTTGTTCGTGTAGTCGTTCGTCAGGTTCTTGTAGGTGTTCGACGTCGTGTTATAGACGTTGGTGTTGATGACGTGCTGCGTCGTGTTGAAAGTCACGTCCGGCGAGGTGTGGACCGTCGGGCCGGTGACCGTGGTGGTCGAGGGGCCGTCGACCAGCACGGTGTTCGAAGTGTTGATCGTGTCGTTGCGCCCGGCGCTCACGAAGCGGATCTCCTGCCCGTCGATGGTGCCGTTGAAGCCGCCGGTGATGGCGAGCTTCACGCCGCCCGTGATCGTGTCGTTCAACCCGCCGCTGAGCATGCGCGTCTTGCCGCCCGAGATCGTCTGGTTCACGCCGCCGCTGATGGTTTCGCCGAAGCCGCCCGTCACATGGCGCGTGTCGCCGCCGGTGATGGTTTCCCTGGCTCCAGCGGAGATGTCGCGCGTCTCGCCGCTCTGGTAGGTGGCCGACTCGTGGCCCTTGATGAGGGTGGTGCGGGTGCCGTCGGTGGTGTGGGTCTCGTCGGCCTCGACCTCGACATCGAGGTTGCGCTCGGCGTGCAGCAGGATCTGCTCGGCGCCGCTGCGGTCTTCGAAGCGCAGCATGTTGGCCTGGTTGGCGGCGCCGCCGGTGCTCGAGCGCGTGAGGATGCCGCTGGCCGTGGCGTTGGCCGGCAGCTCCCACGGCGGCATCTGGTCGTTGTTGTAGACGCGGTCGGTGATGATGGGGCGGTCGGGCTCGCCGCCGATGAAATCGACGATCACTTCCTGGCCCACGCGCGGCATGTGCATGGTGCCGTAGTTGGCGCCGGCCCAGTTGCTCGACACGCGCACCCAGCACGAGCTGTTTTCGTCGGACTGGCCGTAGCGGTCCCAGCGGAACTGCAGCTTCACGCGGCCGAAGCGGTCGGTCCAGATTTCGTCCGGGCCGACGACGGTGGCGGTCTGCGGGCCGTTGGTGCGCGGCTTGGGCGTCTTGCGCGCGGGGCGGTAGGCGACGGTGGAAGGGAGCACGGTGAAATCGAACTCGCACACCGATTCGCTGCTGCCGCCGCTGGAGTACTCGGGCTCCTGCAGGTCGTAGCGGGTTTCGGTGACCAGGTATTCACGGTTGTCGGCTTCGCGCGGGCAATGCGTCATCTGGAACAGGTAGCCCGGCGCCATGCCCACGACGTTGGTGTGGCCCGATGCCAGCTCGTGCGCGCACTGCAGCTCCTGCAGGCGGATCTTCGCGTAGCTGTCGCCTTGCCCGTGCTCGCTGTAGCCGCCCAGCCATTCATAGACTTCGTAGGTCGAATGGTCGTGGCCCTTCGGGTCCTGCTGCACGCTTTGCAGCGAAGCGCGCGATTTCTTGAAGTCGAAGTCGTCGAGCATTACGCGGCCCGAGGTGATCTGCTCCGAAATGCGCCGCTGGTCGATGCAGGGCTCCATCGCATTGAGCACGCGGTCGCGCGGGCGGTAGGGAATGGTGCCGTGGCCCGGCAGGTTGCCGTAGCCGCCGGTGTCGTCGGCCAGCACGAGCAGGTGCGAGCCGTTGCTGTGCTCGAAGTGGTAGGCAATGCCTTCATGCTCCATGAGGCGGCTCACGAAGGCGAAGTCGCTCTCCTGGTACTGCACGCAGTATTCCCAGGGGCGGTAGCTGCCGGTGAGACGCTTCTCGAACTGGAAGCCGTATTTGCCCAGCACGTCGTCGAGCACCTCGGGCACGCTCTTGTTCTGGAAGATGCGGTAGTCGGTGGTGCGCGTGAGGTACCAGAGCCAGGGCTGCACCAGTGCGCGGTAGATGTAGTGGCGGCCGGTTTCGTTGGCGCGGCCCACGAGTTCGAAGCGCACCACCGTGCCGTTGAGATAGCGCGGCGCGCCTTCGTCGGCCAGCTCCAGCGTGAGCGAGGTGCCGAGCAGTGTCTTCAGGTCGAGGCTGAAGCTGGTGCTGACCATGTCGACCTCGAACTCGAACAACTGCGAGATGCCTTCCTGCCCCCGCATCGCGCGGAACTTGAGTTGCTCTGCGCTGAGGACGGTGTGGACGACGACGGTGCGTGGCATTCGGAATTTCCCTGGCACTTGGGGCTTCTGCGGATGCGAGTCTTCGGATGTCAGTCTAGAAATTCCTTATGTCATATACATGACGTGCATACATGATCCACGAGGGCGCCGCACTCTGAAAACGCAGGGCCGATGCAGCCTTACGGCACCCTTACATCGAGGCTTCGAGCATGGCCTTGTAGTCATCGCGCGTGGCCAGCCGCGGGTTGGTCTTGTGGCAATGGTCGGCCATTGCGCCGTCGATGATCTTCTCGAACAGCGCGGGCGTGACGCCCACTTCGGCCAGGCCCTTGGGCAGGCCGAAGCGCGCATTCATGTCGCGGATCGCATCGCCGAGGTCGCCGGCCGAATCGAGGTGCATGGCCTGCGCCATGCGCTGCAGCCGCTGCTCTTTCTGCACCGACTCGGCGCCCGCGTTGAAGTGAATCACCGCGGGCAGGAAGAGGGCGTTGAGCGTGCCGTGGTGCAGGCGCGGATCGACGCCGCCCAGGCTGTGGCTCAGCGAATGCACGCAGCCCAGGCCTTTCTGGAAGGCCATGGCGCCCTGCATCGAGGCGCTCATGAGATTGAGGCGCGCCTCGCGGTCGCTGCCGTCTTTCGTCGCGCGTTCGATGTGCGCCCAGGCGCGTTCGAGTCCGTCGAGACCGATGCCGTCGGCCGGCGGATTGAACGCGGCCGACATGAAAGTCTCCATGCAGTGCGCGATCGCGTCCATGCCGGTGGCGGCCGTGAGCCTGGGCGGCAGGCCGAGCGTGAGTTCGGGGTCGCAGATCGCGGCCTTGGGCATCAGGAACCAGCTGTGGAAGCCGAGCTTGCGGTGATCGTCGACGATCACGATGGCGCCGCGCGCCACCTCGCTGCCGGTGCCGCTGGTGGTGGGCACCGCAATCAACGGCACCGCGCGATCGGTGATCCTGGGCGAACCGCCTTCGATGGTGGCGTAGGTCTTGAGCGGGCCTTCGTGCGTGGCCGCAATCGCCACGCCCTTGGCGCAGTCGATGGTGGAGCCGCCGCCCACGGCGATGAGGCCGTCGCAGCGGCCGCTTCGGTACAGCTCGACGGCCGCGCGCACGCCGGCGTCGGTCACGATCAGCGGGCGATTGATGCCGATGCGCGCGCATTCGCTGGACAGCAGCCGGATGGCGCCGAATTCGAACTGGATCTGGGTGAGGTATTGGATGAGTGCCATGGGACGTAGGTGCCTGAACGCGTGGGGCAGTACGATTGCCGACTCTTCGAATCTAACAAGCGGGGGCAGTCTTGCACATGAACAAACCCCTTGCAGGTGTCGCGCCCGGCTCAGGCTCGGCGCGCACGCTGAGAAGGCCAGGCTGCTTCCTTCCGACGAACGCATGACGACCAATCCCCCGACGACATCCCCGCAACCGCCGCTCACCGCGAAGATGGCCAGCGTGGTCGACCGCATGGCGCGCGCCGGCCATCCGACGCTCGACCAGCTCACGCCCGACGAGGCGAAGGCCTCCTACGAAAAGGGCGCGGGCGTGCTGGAAGTGCCCAAGCCCGAGCTGGCGCGCGTCGAAGACTTCAGCATTGCCGCGCGTGACGGCTTTGCGATACCGGCGCGGCTTTATGCACCTTCGTCGGCCGTGCTGCCTGTGCTGGTGTACTTCCACGGCGGCGGCTTCACGGTCGGCAACATCCGCACGCACGACACGCTGTGCCGCGTGCTGAGTCTCAAGAGCGGATGCGCCGTGGTGTCGGTCGACTACCGGCTCGCGCCTGCGCACAAGTTTCCGACGGCGTCGAACGATGCGTGGGACGCCTTCGCGTTCATTGCCAAGGAAGGCGCGAGCCTCGGCCTCGATGCCAGCCGCCTCGCGGTCGGCGGCGACAGCGCCGGCGGCACGCTCGCTGCCGTCTGCGCCATCCTGGCACGCGATGCCGGCCTGCCGCTCGCGCTGCAGATGCTGATCTACCCCGGCACCACCGCGCACCAAGACACGGCCTCGCACCAGCGCTTCGCCAACGGCCCGCTGCTGACGAAGGCGATGATCGATTTCTTCTTCGCCCAGTACGTGCGTACGCCGGCCGACCGCGACGACTGGCGCTTTGCGCCGCTGCTGGCCGACGACGTCGACGGCGTGGCGCCCGCGTGGAGCGGCCTGGCCGAATGCGACCCGGTAGTGGACGAAGGCATTGCCTACGCCGACAAGCTGCGCGCCGCGGGCGTTCAGGTCGACCTGGAAATCTACCGCGGCGTGATCCACGAATTCATCAAGATGGGCCGGGCCTTGCCTGAAGCGCTGCAGGCGCAGGGCGATGCGGCCCGGGCGCTTCAGGAGGCCTTGCAGCCTTGAGCGCAGTGGCGCACGCCTACCGCTACGCGCATGCGTCCGCCGCGGTGGCCGAGCCTGCGGGCCCGCGACTCAGCCTCGCGACGTCCAGCCCGCAGGCAGACGGCACCACGGCGCATCCGCATTTTTTCGAAGGGCACCTGTTGCAGCCGCGGCTGTATGCGGAGTTGCTCAGCGCGGTACACCTGGTGGTTGGGTCGCGCTTCTTCACGCCCGCCAACAGCGTGGCGCGCGCCATCAGGCTGGCCGATCCGGTGGTCACGGCCGGTGGCGAGCTGTTGCGCTTCGAAGGGTTTTCGGCCTGCTGCAGCTGCTATGTGCGCGTCGACCTGCTGCCCGAGTCGTACGACGGGCAGGTGGTCGGCAAGGGCACGACCAATGTGGACTTCAATGCACCGATACGCGCTGCACTGGCGCGTCTGCGCGATGCCGACGGGCTGGCGCTCTCGGTGGGCTGCGATGCGCTCACGCTGCAATCGGGTGGTCACGAGGTGGTCGAGCGCAAGGTGGCGCTGCCGCTGCGCTGGCTGCGCGGCATGGTCGAGGTGCAGTCGTACCTCGCCGGCATGCGGCATCGCTTCGAGCTCAAGGGGCTGGAGGCGCTGCGCTTCTTCCGCACGTTGCCCCGGGCCTCGACCAGCCGCACGCCGCTGTGGGTGGTGCCGTCGCCCAAGGGGCCTTTCACCACGACACGGCCGCAGCCGCAGGGCGTGCGCGTGACCGACACGACGCGGCTGCGTGTGCTCGAAGCACTGCTGCCCAAGGCGCAGAGCCTGGCTGTGCATGCCGACGAGGCGTAGCAGGCCAGCGCCTGGGTGCTGAGTTTTCCCGGCGCGCGGCTCACGCTGGCGCTCAGCGCCGAGCCATGGCGCGGGTTTTCGGGTGAAGGACAGGCGTTGCGCGCGCTGATGCGCATGGACGATGAACGCGCGGTGTCGCAGGTGCGTGCGCAATTGAACTGGCAATCGGTGCTGGACACCGGAGCGCTGGCAACCACGCTTGGGCTGACCGCTTCGAGCGTGGAAGACAGCCTGCGCATCCTCGGCGCGTCGGGCCTCGTGGGCTTCGATGTGGCGCAAGGGCGTTACTTTCACCGTGTGCTGCCGTTCGATCTGTCCTCGGTCGAGGACATGCACCCGCGGCTGGCCGACGCGCGTGAACTCATGGTGCAAGGCGCCGTTCGCGTGGTCAATGCCAGCCCGATCGATGCAGAGGTGCAAAGCGGCGGCACGGTGCACAGCGTGCGGGAGATCGACGGCGAACTGCGCTGCACCTGCCCCTGGTACGCAAAGCATCAAGGCGAACGCGGTCCCTGCAAGCACGTGCTGGCGGTGGAGGCCACGGCCGCATCGCCGGCCCCGACGGAAAGCGCTCCATGAAATACGAAGAGGAACTGCCGGCGTTCGTGCCGGCCGATGCGCTGGAACGCGCGGTGCACCAGGGCGACTTTGCGGCGATGCTCGCCAGCCTGCAGGCGATGTCCGCGGCCGAGCGCAAATCGCGCGTGGAATCGCTCGAAGGCATGGGCCGGCTCATGCGGTCCAGCCACTGGGCGGGCAGCCCGTACGCAAGGCAATGGGGCGGCGAGGCGCAAGTGGCGCAGTACCGCGCCCTGCAGGCAGCCACCGTCGTTTGCGGTCAGCCCAAGGACCTGCTGCTCCATGTCGATCGGCAAGCGGTGCTCGACCGCGACGCCTTCGCGGCGTTGTGCGCGCAGTTCGGCATCGATGCGCAGGTCTGGCGCGCCGGATTGCAGCAGGCGACCAACGCGCTGCTGCCCGCGTTCGCGCAGCGCATCGCCCCGGTGCAAAGCCTCGTAGCCGCCGGACTGATCGATCGGCCCGAGAGCGACGACTACGCGATCGGCCTGATGGCACTGCCGCGCACGCTGCAGTGCCCGCGCACGATGGACGATCGGTTCGCAAGCGACCCAGGTCTCTATCAGGCGACGCTGAGGCTGTTCGACGTCGAAGGCACGGGCGAGCACAACCTGGCCGCGGTCGACAAGTACAACCATTCGCCGACGAGCTCGTGGTCGCACATCTTCCTCGGGGGCGTGGAGCGAGGCGAGTTCACGCGCACCCAGCTGCTCGACAAGACGCTCGCCACGCTGGAGCGCGACTGGCTGCAGTTCCGCGCGGGCTGGTTCTCGCGTTTCCACGAGTCGCTGGCGCCGACGGTGGCCGAGATGGCGCCCGTTTCCGCGCGCTACCTCGGCCTGTGCCAGAGCCGCATCCCGCCCACGGTGACGCTGGCGCTCGGCGCGCTGAAGACGCTGCAGGCGGCGGGGCATGTCGACGGGAAGACCCTGCTGGGCGGGCTGCAGCCGGTCTTCTATTCGAGCGCCAAGGCCCAGGTCGACGCGGCGCTGAAACTGGCCGAGGCCGCGGTCAAGCGCGAACCCGCGCTGGCGCACGAGGCTTCGGCGGTTGCGCTGCACGGGCTGGTGCATGAAGCGGCCGACCTGCAGAAGAAGATCCTCGATCGGCTCAAGGCCTGGGGCATGAACGACGCGACCCGCACGGCGCTGGCGGCGCATGCGCAGAGCGTGGCGATCGTGAACTGGCCGGCGCTCGTGGCCTTGACCGGCGATGCTTCCGCGGCTCCCGCACCCACCGTGCCGGTCGTCGAGTCGGTGCCGGCGGGAAGCGGTCCGCTCGATCCCGTGGACGCCAGCCGGGCATTGGCGCCGATTGACAAGCCGGCCGAACTGGTCGAGCGCCTCGCCTTCGTGCTGGAGAACGCGAGCGAAACCGACGAGCTGGAGCGTGTGCTCGAAGCGCTGGTCCGCATGGCGCCGCTGCCTCCGGCCGTGGCCAGGCAATGCGCACCGGTGGTGAAACGCGCTCGCAAGCTGCAGCAGGCCGAAGTGCCGAGCCGGCTCGCCCGGTTGCTGGTTTTCGTCACGAGCGGCGAGCGGTTGCCGGACCTTCGCGATGGCCCGCATCGCAGCGGTCTGCAGAACCCACAGGCCGATGAGTTCCTGGCGCTGCGCGTGGACGATCTGGTGAATCAGGCCGCGAAGGGCTGGGGCCTCGCACCGCTGTCGTCGGCCACGCACGTGCGCGGGTTCGTCGATACGGCGGTTTTCATCGCGCGTGTCGCGGCGTACCGGGCACGTGGGGTCGAAGCGCCTTTGGGCGAGCAGGTGCGGGGTCTCCTGCGCCTGGCGCCGCCGGGCGATCGCGCGGCGGCCCTGCGCGAGCAGGCACGCCAGCTTGCCGATGCGCCGCTGGTGCGCGCGCTGCGCCATGCGCTGGGCGACGAGGGCATTGTTGTCGTCGCCAAGACCGAAGAAGCGAAGGCGCTGTTCGCCGCTGCGGCTCGCATCCGTCACCCCGGTGGTGACGATGCGAACGGACCTGGCGCGGCGCGCCACGACTGGTCGGTGAAGGAAAGAAGCTGGACCAGCGAAGGCAAGACCTACGTGCACCACGACCTGGTGCTGGCCTCCGCCAACGTGTCCGCGAGTACGCCGCCAGCGCTGATCGCCGTGCGCCTGGCCGGCGTGGAGGGCGCCCATGACGAGGCCCTGCTGCGCTACCTCGCCACGGTGCTGCCGTCGTCGCTGGAAAGCTTCTTCGCCGAGGGCTGCCGGCAGGTCGGCAACAACCTCGACTGGTGGGAGGCGCAGTGGCAAAACCGCGCGTACCTTGCGCCGCTGCTGGACCCCACGGTGCCTGTCACCGCCGCACAGCCGATGGCGGTGCTGCTGCTCGCGCTGGCGCTGGCCGGCAAGGAGCCCGGGCAGACCGCGCTTGCGGTCGATGCACTGGTTCAAGCCTTCACCGAAGGCCGACTCGACGTGCCCGCGCTGGGCGCGCAGCTGCGGGCGCTGCTGGCGTCGTCGCTCGTGATGGCCAAGCGCTGCAGCAAGAGTTTGCAGGCTGCAGTCCGCGCCGACGCACGGCTGGCCGCGCCGGTGTTCGACGTGCTCTGCGACATGCTGGCCGCCGATGCAGAGAATCCGCCCAAGGACCTGGCAGCGCTGATGGAGTTGCTGCTCGAACTCGCCCTGGGCTCGCAGCGCACACTGCCGTCATCGACGCGCGATGTGCTGGCGCGCCTGTCGCTGGGCGGCAAGGGCCGCGCGACGCAGAAGAGCCTGCTGGCCTTGCACCCCGCCTGAAATTTCCCGATCCCTTCTGGAGCCATGAATGCAACGCAGTGATTTCCGCTTTTTCCACCGCCTGCGCGTGCGCTGGGCCGAAGTCGACATGCAGAAGATCGTCTTCAACGCGCACTACCTGATGTACTTCGACACCGCCATGTCCGACTACTGGCGCGCGATGGCGCTGCCCTACGAAGAAGCGATGCATGCGTTGGGCGGCGACCTTTATGTGCGCAAGGCCACGATCGACTTTCGCGCCTCGGCGCGCATGGACGACGTGATCGACGTGGGCATGAAGTGCGCACGCATCGGCAACTCGTCGATCATCTTCGAGGGCGCGCTGTTCCGGCAGGACCAGTACCTCGTGGGCTGCGAGCTGGTCTACGTGTTCGCCGATCCGGCCACGCAGACGTCGAAGCCGGTGCCTGCCGCATTGCGCGAGACGCTCACCGGCTTCGAGGCCGGCGAGTCGATGCGCACTGTCGAGACGGGTGACTGGGCCACGCTGGGCGAAGGCGCGAGCGCCTTGCGACGTGCCGTGTTCATCGAGGAACAGAACATCCCGATGGAGCTGGAGTGGGACGCGCACGACGCCATGGTGCTGCATGCGGTGGCCCGCAACTGCGTCGGGCAGGTCATTGCCACCGCGCGCCTGCTGCCCGCCGAGGATGGCGTCTCGCACATCGGCCGCGTGGCGGTGCATCGCAACCTGCGCAGCGGCGGACATGGCGCTGCGGTGATGCAGGTGCTCGAAGAAGCGGCCAAGGCGCGCGGCGACCGCGAGGTGGCGCTGAATGCGCAGCGCAGCGCCGAACGCTTCTATGCGCGCCTGGGCTACGTGCCGCACGGCGCGCCCTTCGAGGAAGCCGGCATCCCGCACATCGAGTGCGCCGGTCGCTGCGCTGAGCCTGCTCGCTCAGTAGCGGCTGGGCGGGTCCGGCACGTAGCCGGAGTCCGAGCCCGGGAAGGGCGACGGGCCTGCCGGACTTGGCCAGCGCGGCGTGGGCGGCAGCGGGATCACACCCGCGGCGATGAGGTTCTCGCGGCTGTCGTAGCGGATGCGGACCACCTCGTCGGGCGTCGACTGGGCGCGCTCGAAGGTGGTCTTGCTGACGTACGAGGTCTCGCGGCGGCCGTGGGCCGTGCCCAGGCTCGGACTCGGCGCTTGCTGGCGCGCGATGCTGCCGGCGGGCGCTTCGGCAGCGGCCGCGCTTTCAGCGGGAGCGGCCTTGGCCCTTGCATCGCTCTGGGAGGACGACTCGTTGCGTTCGCGTTCACCACCGTAGCCGTATCTATCGCGACGCGGATACGGCGTGATGGGTGGCGGGGGCGGCACCGGCACGTTCTCGCGGAACATCGCGACACCGATCACACCCACGTCGTCCGGCCGGCCCGTGCGGCTGGCGTAGGAGTTGCCGGCCGAGGCGAATTCGAAAGCCGCGATCTGCGAATCGCTCTTGCGCCAGCCCGTGATGTCGCTGCGCTCGCGTCCGCTGAAAACGTAGCCGTTCTGCCCGATGCCTGCGGTCTCGCCGGTGACGACATTGACGCCGTCCACCGACATCACGGCCATGATGCGTTCGCCCATCGCATTGCGCGCCCGGATGGCGTAGCGCGCGCCGGGGCGGCCGGCCACCCAGTATTCGCCGCGATGGTTGTAGATCGGCAACTCGGCGCCGCTGGTGCGGTCGACGATGCTGATCTGCATCAGCGAGCCGATGCGGCTGGAGGTGTAGGGCGGCGCGAAGGGCCGGGCCGGGCTTTCCGCGCAGGCCGACAACGCGGTCAGAGCCAGGACGGTTGAAAAGAGTCTGCGCTTCATGGTGTCTTCCTTGCCAGGAGTTGATCGGTGAAGGCTTCTACGGCGCAGCATCGAAGGCAGGATTAAAGACGCGCAAAAAAAAATGGCGCCATCGAAGAGATGGCCCCCAACGCCCTCTTGGTCAGGGCGTTGGGGGTCCAGAAAATCAGATGTCTTCGAGCAGGGGGTAGGGCAGGGGTTCGACCGTGAGCGCCGGCCCGTCGGCCGCACCGGCGTGCAAGCCGCCGGCCTCGAGCGCGGCGATCTGCATCGAGATCAGTGCGGCCCAGCCGCCGCCGGGTGCCGGCGCAGCTTGCGCCACGGTGCCTACCGGTTGCCCGGCGTCGCCGCCGGCGAACACTTCCTGTCCGGCCGCCACGGTCGCGTCGGCCTGGACGAGGTAGGTGCGCCGCTTCAGCGTGCCGCGGAACTGGCTGCGCGCCACGATCTCCTGGCCGGGGTAGCAGCCCTTCTTGAAGTTCACGCCGCCCACGGATTCGTAATTGATCATCTGCGGCACGAAGGCTTCGATGATCGGCGTGGTCAGGGTCACGATGCCGCTGCGGACCTCGCTCCATTGCCACAGTTCCACGTCGAGCGCCGGGCCAGCCGGTGCGGCATGGTCGATCGGGGCGATCCAGAGCGCGCGCGGCACGCCGTCGGCCGGGTACAGCGAGACCGCGCTGATGCCGTCGCCGACGGCCGTGCGCTGGCCAGGGGGCGTGGCCGCGTCGAGGCCATTGGCAGTGAGCGCGGTGCCCGCCAGGCCGTACAGCGCGAACTGGTCGGTGGCATCGGTGAGCTTGACCTTGGCGCGCAGCACATACATCGACAGGCGCTTGAGCGTGGCGGCGAGGATGTCGCGGCTGCACACCAGCAGGATCAGTTCGGGTTGCGGCCGGATGCCGATGAAGCTCGCGATCACGCGGCCCTTGGCCGTGCAGAGCGCGGCCAGGCGGGCTTCGGTGGCGCCGAGCAGGGAGAAATCCTGGGTCAGCTGTCCGTGGAGGAAGCTGGCGGCATCGAGGCCTTCGGCGCGAATCACGCCGAGGGGGCCGGATTGGCCGGGCTGGCCGGATTGGGAGAGGGCGGCGGTCACCCCATTGAGAACGACTGTGGTCATCGCTGAATTATCATGGTCGAGCCTGTTCCTTCGGTGCGGTAGGGACTCCCTTCTATTTCTCCGTCTTTCCAACGCTTCCCATCGGATTCGTGCGCAGCTTCTTTCTTACGATCTTCCTGCTCGCCGCCCTGGCTGCGCTCGCGCTCGGCGCCGGTGGTCTCTGGTGGGTGCACCAGCCTCTCAAGATGTCGGCCGCGAGCGCCGATCTCTCCGTGGAGCCCGGCACCACGCCACGCGGCATTGCGCAGGCGGTGGCCGATACGGGCGTCGATGTGCAGCCGCAGCTGCTCTACCTGTGGTTCCGCGTCTCGGGCCAGGACCGCCAGATGCGCGCCGGCAGCTACGAGCTGGAACGCGGCGTCACGCCCAAGCTGCTGCTCAACATCCTGGTGCGCGGCGAAGAGGCCACGCGCAGCCTGGTGCTGGTCGAGGGCTGGAACATCCGCCAAGTGCGCGCCGCGCTGGGCAAGGCCGAGCAGCTCAAGCCCGAAAGCGTGGGTCTGACCGACGAGGCGCTGATGGCAAAGCTCGGCAAGCCGGGCCTGCACCCCGAGGGGCGCTTCTTCCCGGACACCTACACCTACTCGAAAGGCTCGACCGACATCGCCCTGCTGCAGCGGGCCATGCGCGCCATGGACAAGAAGCTCGAAGCCGCCTGGGCCGCGCGGGTCGCGCGGCCCGCCGATTTACCGATCAAATCGGCCGATGAGGCGCTTATTTTTGCCAGTATTGTCGAAAAGGAGACAGGAAAGGCCAACGACCGCGCCGAGATCGCCGCCGTCTTCACCAACCGCCTGCGCATCGGCATGCCGTTGCAGACCGACCCGACGGTGATCTACGGCCTGGGCACCGCCTTCGACGGCAACCTGCGCAAGAAGGACCTGCAGGCCGACACCCCCTGGAACACTTACACCCGCGGCGGCCTGCCGCCCACGCCGATTGCCATGCCCGGCAAGGCAGCGCTGCTGGCGGCCGTGCAGCCGGCGCAGAGCAAGTCGCTGTATTTCGTTTCGCGCGGCGACGGCACCAGCCAGTTCAGCAGCTCACTCGACGACCACAATCGTGCGGTCAACCGCTATCAACGCGGTGGCGGCGACTCCAAACCCAAGGCGACGCAATGAGCGATGGTCTGTTTCTGACGCTGGAAGGCATCGATGGGGCCGGCAAGTCGAGCCACCTCGATGCGATGGAAGCGCTGTTCAAGGCACAGGGCCGAACCGTCGTGCGCACGCGCGAACCCGGCGGCACGCCGCTGGCTGAAACGCTGCGTGGACTGATCCTCGAGCAGCCGATGGACCCGCTCACCGAATCGCTGCTGGTGTTCGCAGCGCGGCGCGACCACATCGTGCAGGTCATCGAGCCGGCGCTCGCGCGCGGCGACCTGGTGCTGTGCGACCGTTTCACCGATGCCACCTTCGCCTACCAGGGCGCAGGGCGCGGCTTCGATGCGAAGGTGCTGTCGACGCTGGAGCAATGGGCGCAAGGGGGCAGGGCTGCAGGGCTGCTTCAGCCGCACATCACGCTGTGGTTCGACCTGGCCCCCGAGATCGCCGCGCAACGGCTTGCCGGCGCGCGCGTGCCCGACAAGTTCGAAGCGCAACCCGTCGAGTTTTTCCGCCGCGTGGCACAGGGCTATGAAGACCGCGCGACCGCCGATGCGCAACGCTTCGTGCGCATCGACGCCAGCCAGGCGCGCGACCAGGTCTGGCAGCAGATCAAAACGGCCTTGCTGGCGCGCGCCGTCCTGGCGCCGCACAGCGGAGCGGCACGATGAGCATCCCGGCACTCACGCCCTGGCTGCGCCAGCCGCTCGCGGAACTGCTGCGCCAACGCGGCCACGCCTGGCTGCTGCAAGGCCCGTCCGGCATCGGCCAATATGAACTCGCGCTGGCACTCGCAGCCGCCTGGTTGTGCGAGCAACCGGAAGAGGGCGGTACCGCCTGCGGCCATTGCCCGAGCTGCCACGCCATCGAGGTTCGCACCCATGCCGATTTGTGCGTGCTGATGCCCGAAGTCGCGATGCAGGAACTGGGATGGCCGCTCGATGAAAAGGCGCAGGCCGACATCGACGACAAGAAGCGCAAGCCCAGCCGCGAGATCCGCGTCGAGGCGATGCGCGACGCGGTCGGCTTTGCCCAGCGCACCAGCGCGCGCGGCCGCGGCAAGGTGGTGCTTGTGTATCCGGCCGAGCGCATGAACACCATCACCGCCAACGCGCTGCTCAAGACGCTCGAGGAGCCGGTCGGCGACGTGCGCTTCGTGCTCGCCAGCGAAGCGGCGTGGCAATTGCTGCCGACCATCCGCAGCCGCTGCCTGGGCTTCACGCTGCCATGGCCCGAAACGGCCGAGGCCGAAACCTGGCTCGCCGCGCAGGACGTGCCCGCCGCCGACGCAGCCGCCTTGTTGCGCGCTGCCGGTGGACGCCCCAGCGATGCCTTGCGGCTGGCGCGTTCCGGGCAGTCGCCCAAGGCGTGGTCGTTGCTGCCCAAGGCCATTTCGCGCGGCGATGTGGGCGCCCTGGCGGACCACGCACCGGCCCAGGCCGTCGGCGCGCTGCAGAAGCTTTGCCACGACCTGATGGCCGTCGGCAACGGTGCAGAGCCACGTTTTTTCGAGGTCGCCGACTTGCCCGCGGCGCCGTCGCGGCTGGCTTTGGCCCGCTGGTCGAAATCACTCTCGAATGCCGCGAGAACCGCGGAACACCCCTTCAATGCGGGCCTCATGCTCGAAGCGCTTGTGAGCGAAGCGCGAAGCACCCTAAACTCAGCCGCTCGTCGCCCATGAACCAACCTGCCGCCCCCGCCGCTGCGCCTGCAGCCTCCACACCCTCCCGGCCGAGCGTCATCCAGCTCGCCATCAAGGAGAAGGGTGTGCTCTATGTGCGGCGTACATCCCGCTCTTTGCCGAGGGTGGCCTCTTCATTCCGACCACGCGCGAATACCGCCTGGGAGACGACGTCTACGTGCTGCTGACGCTGCCCGAAGACCCGCAGCGCTACCCGGTGGCCGGCAAGGTCGCCTGGATCACGCCGGCACGTGCCGCCGGCAATCGGGCGCCCGGCGTGGGCATCCGGTTTCCTTCCGACGAAAAATCGCGCCAGCTCAAGGCGCGCATCGAAGCGGCGCTTGGCGGCTCGATGGCGTCCGACCGCCCCACCCAAACCATTTGAGTTTTCCGTCGTCCTCGTGACGCGGAACTCCGTGCACGGCGCCACCCCACACATGTGACAGGTGCGCCGACTTCACCGCCATTTCCGATGTTCACAGACTCCCATTGCCACCTGACCTTCCCTGAGTTCGCGGACCAGATGCCGCAGATCCGCGCGGCCATGGCCGCGGCCAAGGTCGATCGCGCCTTGTGCATCTGCACCAAGCTCGAGGAATTCGACGACGTGCAGGCCCTGGCCGCCAGCTACAACAACTTCTGGGCCAGCGTGGGCGTGCACCCCGACAACGAGGACATCGCTGAGCCCAGCGTCGAAGACCTGGTGCGGCTCGCCGCCAGGCCGCGCGTGGTGGCCATTGGCGAGACCGGCCTCGACTACTACCAGATGGAAGAGCGCAAGGGCAGCCGCAGCATCGCCGACATGGAATGGCAGCGCGACCGCTTTCGCGTGCACATCCGCGCCGCCCAGCAGACCCGCAAGCCGCTCATCATCCACACTCGCGAGGCTTCAGCCGACACGCTGGCGATCCTCAGGGAGGAGGGCGAAGACGGCTCCGTTGGCGCAGCAGGCGGCGTGTTCCATTGCTTCACCGAAACCGCCGAGGTGGCACGCGCGGCGCTCGACCTGGGTTTCTACATTTCGTTCTCCGGCATCCTAACTTTCAAGAAGGCGCAGGACCTGCGCGACGTGGCGGCTTTCGTGCCGCTCGACCGCATGCTGATCGAGACGGACAGCCCCTACCTGGCGCCCGTGCCGTATCGCGGCAAGACCAACAATCCGTCGTACGTGCCCTTCGTGGCACAGCAGATCGCCGAGCTGAGGAAACTGCCCGTAGAGGCAATCGCCAAGGCCACGAGCGACAACTTCGAAACATTATTCAGGGACGTCAAATCATGAAGAATTACTTTAAGAAGTCGATTTATCTCATTGTCATTGCTTCATCTTTTGCAGCGCATGCCGGCTCGTTCGAAGACTTCTTCCGGGCCGTGCGCGGCGACAACGCCAGCAGCGTGTGCAGCCTGCTGAAGCGCGGATTCGATCCGAACACGCGCGACGAGCATGGCCAGACCGGCTTGCTCATCGCACTGCGCGAGCCGTCGCCCAAGGTCGTCCAGGCGTTGCTCGAGTCGCCACAGACCAATGTGGACCTGGCCAATGCCAAGGACGAAACCCCGCTGATGCTGGCCGCGATCAAAGGTCAGCAGGATCTGGTCACCCAACTGCTCAAGCGCGACGCCGCCGTCAACAAGACTGGTTGGACGCCGCTGCACTACGCCGCCACCAGTGGCCAGCTGACCATCATGAAGGTGCTGCTCGACAACTACGCCTTCATCGATGCGCAGTCGCCCAACGGCACCACGCCGCTCATGATGGCGGCCATGTACGGCTCGAGCGAAGCCGTGAAGCTGCTGCTGGCCGAAGGCGCGGACACGGCGATGAAGAATCAGCTCGGCATGACCGCCGTCGACTTCGCGAACAAGGCCAATCGGCCGGAGGCTGCAGAGCTGATCACGGCCGCGATGGGTGCGAAAGCAGCTCCCAAGGCACCGCCCAAGGACGGTGGCAAATGGTGAGACTGACGGGCTTCGTATTTGCACTCGGCTTGACGACCCTCGCGTTCGATGCAGCGGCCCAGAACTCGATCTACAAGTGCGTCGAGGGCAACAAGGTCACGTACTCGAACGTGCCTTGCCCGAACGCGAAAAAATTCGAAGTGAAGGACTCGAAGGGCGTGAACTACGAAGGCAGAGGCGGCGGTTCTCCCAAGCGTTGAAGGGTGAAAAAGCGGGTGCCCGCGCACTCGTGCGAGACTCTGCAAAGAAGGAGAAGCAGAGATGAATACGTTTCTATTCATGGTCTTTTTGCTGGCCATCGGACTGCTGGTGTTCGCAGCAGTCGCCAGAAAAAGGTCATCGCAAAGCACCAGCAGCTTTGTCGACAAGCCCAAGGCACGACCGCCGCTCACTGTGCGCGAGCAAGCGATGTACAACCGGCTCGTGGAGACGCTTCCGGAGACGCTTCCGGACCTCGTGGTACTTCCGCAGGTCAGCTTCGGCGCATTGCTCACGGCCCGCACGCGCGCTGCGCGGAGCAGCTTCAGCCGAAAGATCGCCGACTTCGTCGTATGCGATCGGGCGTGCAAGGCGATTCGGAACGCGATGCGTTGCTGGTGGAGGCCGGGTACCGCGTGCTGCGATACCAACGGGTTCCCGATATCGATCGCGTCGAAGCCGATTTCGATCCCACGATGGCGTCAGTCAATCCTGCGAGGTAGGGCCTGTTGGGGCCGATAGCATCCGCCCTCCACATCTGTCAGTCGACAATACAATGTATATTATGTTAAATCAAATAACTTCCGCATAGCGGCCGACTCCCTCGTCGTCCACATGTCGTGGCGAACCTCTTCACGATCGCGAGTCGTACCGGGTCGATGTGGATGTTCCGCACCAGGCTCATGTCGATCTTCACCACATCGGGCTGAAAGGCCGCGAGCAGCCCAAAGCCTGCATAGGCGGCACCGAAGTCGTCGATGGCGGAGGCGAAGCCCTGGCGCTTGAAGGTCCGGAAGACGTCGGCAAGACCCGGCAGATCGTCGACGCGTTCTCCCTCGGTGATTTCGAACATCAGTTGATCCACCGGGAAATGGCAGCGCTTTGCGGCGGCCATGGCCGTGCGAAAGCACTCGGGTTTCCCTGCGACGTCGTTGGGCATGATGACGTTGAGACTGAGTTTGGACTTCATGCCCAGGGTCAAGGCAATCTCGATCGCCTTCACGCGGCAGGCTTCGTGAAACGCAAAGCGGTCCGATGCGCTCACGCGCGCGACAGCACTTCGGAGGCGCTTTCGCCCGAGATACCTCGTACCAGCGCCTCGTGCGCATAGATCTCCCGGCGCGCCAGATCGACGATCGGCTGGAAGGCCATGGTGAACCCGGAGCCGAAGCCAAGAAGGCCGGCCTCGGTCTTTGTTTCGGTTTTCACTGGCATTGGCCTCTCAGACAGGGGAATCGGGAGCTTCCGACTTCGCGTCAGCACAGTTAAATGTAAACGCTACGTTCGCAGGGAAAGGCACTCTTGCACGCTGGTCTCCAGGTCTCCCGAGGCCTGCCCGGCCGCATTGCCGCTTTGCGACACCGTCGCGAGCACCACAGCCTTGTAGGTGTGTGTGTGCGTCTGCAAGGCATCGCACTGGTAGGAGCCCACGCCGTTGTCGGTCCCGCTGCCGGTCGGACCGATGCGCGATGCGGCATCCGGGTCCATGCCCGAGCCAGCATCGTTGCCGCGCAGGAAGAGGCCCCGATAGTCGGGAATGCAGAAGTCGTCGCTGGCCCCGCCGTACAGGTAGCCCAGTGCGGCGCACAGTTCGGGATACGCGCTGACCTTGAGCTTGCGTCCGTCACACAGCATCCAGCCCTGGGTCTCGAGGTAGGTGGTCGGGATGTCGTCGCGCTTGGGCGCCGTCACCGAGTTCTGGCTCGCGCACGCGGTGTTCTTCCAGATGTTGTTGGCGTCGCCCGAAACGGGGTTCACCTGTCCGGCAAAACCGCAGACGCTGCCTATGCATGCATCGAACATGGAGGGGTTCCTTTCAGTCCGGCCTGCCGCGCACGCGGCAGGCCGGTTGGGTGGGTGAAAGGCCGGGGATCAGCGGGAAAGCAGGCGCAGGCGCTTCTCGTTGGCGACCGACAGGATGTCGGGCTTGTGTCCCAGGTGCCGTTGACGTTCAACGTCGTGGTAAGCGAATAAACGCCGGTGGGGTACACCAGTTCGAGCGGGTTATTGACCGCGCTGACGTCGATCACCTCGCCCTTCTGGTAGTTGCCGTACGCGATGAAGTACCGAGGATGCGGCGAGAAGGTCAGGCTCTGGTTGGGACGTGCTTGCGTTGCGAAAACGGTGCTGCCGGCCATCGTCACGCCGACTGAAGCCAGCGACTTGAGCGGAATGTTCCCGCTCTCGCTGAGGTAGAGCCGGTCCTTGTCCGGACCTTGCTCCTCACCGGTGAAGAGGTAGCCCCCGTTGTAGTCCAGCGTGATCTTGTTCAGGCCGTTCTCGGGGATGTACTTCTCGGAGGCGTTGAACCGGATGCCAGGCTGCAGTTCGCCCGTTTCGGCCCACGAGAAGCCGACGTCCACGGTCCACTCGAAGGTCAGTTCGGTCGTGGGACTGGGGTTGGAATACTTGGAAAACCAGGCCAGGGCCATGGCGTTGGGTGCCCAGTTGGTCAGGTCGTTCTGGAACACCATGAAGTAGTCCGAATGGCTCGCCCGATTGTTGATGGTGACGGAATAAGTTTTTCCCATGACGCTCTCCAGATGAAGTGGTTGATTGAACAGTTCGTACCGCTGTGGGACCGAACTGGAACCAACTCTAGGGAGCCGTCGCCTTCAACGGAATTACATGCGATTACACGAAGCGGAGTCTTCGGTAGGGCGAGACATTCAGCTGCGCGCGCCGTCGTGAATCAGGAAGGGATAGCTGCCGAAACGCACGTCGCCGCGCCGGCGTTCGACCAGCGGCGCATCGGCCGAATGCGTGGGCAGCGCGTTCAAAATCTGGTGCTTCGCGCGGAAGATCTGGATGTTGACGTAGGAAGGTTCCACGCCAAGCATGCGCGACAGTTCGTCCAGCGCGATCCAGCCCTGGCTCTGCGGTGCAAGCCCTCTCTGCGCGTCCTGCGAACGCACCCTGGCCAGCGTCACGAGGGTGTAGTGATGGATGTGCTCTCCAAGGGAAACGGACTTGCCGTCCGTCACCAGGCTCAGGCTCGTGTGTTCCTCGTTCTGGCTGACGTTGAAGTGAAGGGCAACCTCCACAGGCGGCGGCGATGTCGGTGCAATCGTGTTCTCGGCGGTGGATTCCAGGTCGTCGCACAGCACAAACTCCCAGGTGCTGCCGGACGTGCGGACCATGGCGCCGTCGCTCAGGTGATCGACGCCGTCGATGTGCTCGATCACCCATTTGCCTTCGTGAAAATAGACGTTCACTTCGGGTTGCTGCGCGTCCGGCAGGAGGTTTTCGCGGGGACTCAGTGCCACTGCCGATCCATGCCCCTCGCTCGGGAAAAGACAGGTGACCGGCGGTGCCAGGTCGTCCGCGATCCACACCGATTCCTCACCCAGGCCCAGGCGAACTTCGGCGCCGGTCGGCAACACGGTCCAGCGACCGCTCGGCAGGCGCTCGCCGTTCAGCGTGGTTCCATTGCGGCTTTGATCGACGATCTCCCAGGCCTGCCGGTTCCACCGGACCAGCGCGTGGATCTGCGAGATGTCCGGCGCCCGCAGCACCGTCTGGCAGGCCGACGGACGCCGGCCGAAGGCGTGCATGGGACGCAGCACGGTGCCGCGTTTGTCGAGCTTGTTTCTGAAGATGGCCATCGGTCGTTTCTCCTTCTTCGTGATCAGACATACCGCGCCTGGGGATTCAGGTCGCCTTCCTGCAAAGGGGTGTCGCGCCAGCCCATGGCGACCGGCACGCAGTAGAGGCGCGGGTTGCCCAGCTCGGGCCAGATGTGGCACAGGCCGGGCACGACCACCTTCACGGTGCGAAGCGGAATGTCCGGCCGCGTGCAGTCGAGAACCACCGTCTCCATGCCGAGGGCCAAGGCCATGCGGACGCATCGCTCGATCTCTTCGGCAATGTCCGCACCGGCGGCCACGGCGGGCGGATGCATCGATACGGCACCGCCCTCCTCCGCCGGGATGAGAAAACGCGGCGCCCCGTCCGGGCTGCTTGAGCGCGGAACGGAGAACTTCTTTCCGGCAGCAATCAGCTGGCTCATTTCCGTGAGCGCACGTTCGCAGGCCAGGACGCGATTCGGACTGCAGCCGAAGCCGATGGCCCAGTCGCCCGTCGCGTGATGCCGGCCGATGGCGGCCACGACCGGAATGCCGAAGTCATGGGTGATGTCCAGCACCCAGTAACGCCATGACGGACCCAAGGCGCGCTCGATGCGTGCGAGGCTTTCGGCCGCCAGGCAGCCCAGGTCGATGGCGGGCCTGCGGATCTCGCCGTACCACCAGATGGCCGCGGCATCGCGCTCCACCAGTTCGAGAAAACCCTGCAGGATGGCCTCCTCCAGTGTGTTCCCCGCGGCGCAGCCATTCGATGTCCATGCGGCATGCCGCTGGCTTTCCACCGGGGCGTTGGCGTAGCAGAAGGACAGCGGGAGGTAGCAGCGCGCCCTGGATGTCAGCGACCAGGCCGGTGCCCACCATGCCGGGTCGTGCGCCGGCAACGCGGGGGCAGCCACCGCATGCGGTGGCCTGTGCGTCGAGAAATGCGCGCGCTGCCTTTCGCTGAAGACCGCGAGTTCCTGCGGCGGTATGCAGCGCGCATTCAGCGCCGATGCGGCTGCGACGACAAAGGCCTCGTCGCCCTGATAGAAGAGAAGGCGGCATACCGCTCGACCGCTTCGCACATGGCACTGGCGCGGGACTGGTCGGTGAACATGCCTTTGCCGAGGCACACCTGGACCAGGGCGCTGGCGGAAAGATCGCCGTGGACGGGTGCCGTCCTGAAGATCTCGCTGCGATAGACCGTCAGTGCATCCTCCGCCTCGACGCCCAGTGGCACGACGCGCGTGATGACGCCGCACAGCGGATCGACATGCCGGGCCAGGCGCTCGACCGTGGCCGACGCCGGCATCGTGCGCCAACCGCCATCGGGTCGGGCGCTTGAAAGACAAGGCATGGGCGTGATCGGCTGGCGCTGCAGATGCGCCATGAGTCCCGCGTTTCCGCACTGCGGGCATTGGGGCCGTGCCACGACGGCATGCGGCTCCCTGGGCTCGAGCGTCCATACCTGTTGGCCGCTTTGTGAGACGAGGCCCAGCGCGAGTGGAAGCAGGGCTTCCAGACGGTCCTCGACCAGCTTCGCATCGACCCGCACCGGCATGCCGACGGTTCGACCGCCGTGTCTGCCCTGCCACCAAGCCCGAGCAGGCCGATTCCGGATCAGACGATGCGCCAGGCAATGCCAGCAGGCCGTTGCAGCCGGTGCATGCGGTGTGAACAGCGGCCCGGCCATCGCCCTTTCTCCCGTTGGCTTGACGAGCAGCCAGGGCCACCCGGTGGTTCGCTGCTGTGTGTCGATCGGGCCGAGCCGAGGATCCAGGTAGTCGTCGCAGAACACGAGGGTGAGGCCCGCATCGCCTGCGGTCACTGCCCGCCCCCAGCGCATGGCCGCATCGTGGCTCACCGCATCCGACAGCACGATCGCATCGACATGCTCGCTCACGCGCACGCGTGCGGCCGGTGACGAGAAATCCGGAACGACGTAGGGCTCGGCGTCATCAGCCCGCGCCGGCCTTGCAAAGCCCTGCCGCACCAGTGCCTCGAGCGCATGCAGCATCTCCGCCAGCAGCGCGGGTGTGCCCTCGGTCTTGCAATGCGATGCAAGGTTGACGCCCTCCCGCAGCACGCGTTCGACGGCCAGCACGCCCGGCGAACCGAGCATGAAGAGGTCGGTCTCGCTCAGCAACAGCAGGCCGTCTTGCCGCACCAGCGGCGGCAGGAACTTGCGGTGCCACTGAAAAGCATCGATGAAAAAATCCATCGACGGCGGGCTACCCGTCATGCGGCGAGCCCAGCGCGAAGCGGGCGACGGTGTAAGGCCAGCGGCCGGTCGTCGCCTGGAATGCGGTCTCGAAGAGTCGATGCTGATCGGAGAACCGGGCATAGAGATGGTCTTCGGAGAGCAGGCGAATCGACGGATGAATGCCTGCGATGCGGGCCGAGTCTTCGAAGCCCGAAACCACCGGCAGATGCATGCCCCCCACCTGCACGGGCATGCTCGCCAGGATCGGGTGGACGTAGTCCAGCACGACAACGCATGCAGACTCGTGCCCGGCAAACCGTTCGGCCAGCTGAAGCAGCATGGCCTCCAGAGGTGCCTGCGGCAGATAGGG
>CAMATD010000010.1 GCA_945860785.1 Variovorax sp. YR752
GAACAGCGTGCAGGTCTGGCCCATCGCCGACATCGTGCAGGGCGAGGGCGGCCGCATGCCCGGCACCGCCGAGTTCGACGACTGGATCGGCATGGCGGCGGCGCCGCCGAAGATCGTGCTGCCGCCTTCCGACATCCTCGGCTACGGCCCGATCGGCGAAGAGCTCGACGCCGGCCGCATGGGCCTCTTGTGGGGCGAGGCGCGCGCGATTGCCGACCCGCCGACCAAGCCCGCGACGATGACGGCCGAGGAGGCCATCTCCACCAGCGTGACGATGAAGGTCTGGGCGCTGCTGCTCGACGCCAAGACCGAGGTCGACCTGACCTCGCCGTACCTCGTGCCGGGCGAGCGCGGCATGGCCGCGTTCGACGACCTGGCCAAGCGCAAGGTCAAGCTCACGCTGCTGACCAATTCGCTGGCCGCCAACGACGAGCCGCTGGTGCACACCGGCTATGCGCGCTACCGTGAGCGGCTGCTGCAAAGCGGCGCCGACCTGTACGAGCTGAGCCCGCAGCGCACCAGCAAGGGCGAACGCTTCGGCATGTTCGGCAAGTCGCTCGGCCGGCTGCACGCCAAGACCGCCGCCATCGACAAGACGCGCATCTTCATCGGCTCGATGAACCTCGACCCGCGCTCGGCCAGCCAGAACACCGAAATGGGGCTGGTGGTCGACAGCCCGCAGCTGGCGCGCGAGATGCTGCGCATCATCAACATCAGCAAGCTGCAGAACTCCTACCGGCTGCGCCTCGCCAAGGACACCGGCACGCTGCAGTGGCTCACCAACGACGGCGAGAAGGAGGTGATCCTGACCACCGAGCCCGAGTCGGGATTCTTCAAGCGCTTCTACAACATGCTCATCGCACCCATCGTTCCCGAGATGCTGTTGTAGCCATCGGGGGATGGCGCAGACCTTCACTTCACTGCCCGCCCTCCAGGTCATGCTGTGGGGCGTGCTTTTTTTCGGCGGCATCTACCTGGGCTTCGGGGCCATCACCTGGCTGTTGACGAAGCGCGTGCTGCCGGCGCTGGGCATCGGGCGCGTGCTCGATCCGCGGCCGCTGCAGCCGGGACAGATGCGGCGCGAGCTGGGGCAGTCGGGCATTGCGGTGTTGATCTTCGGGTTCGGCATGGTGTTTCCGTGGGGCTTGCTGCAGCTGGGCTGGGCGCGGCTCGATTCCGATGCGGGCTGGCGCCAGATCGCCGTTGAAATCCTCGTGCTCGCGGTCTGGAACGACGTGCATTTCTGGATCAACCACCGGCTGCTGCACACGCCGCTGCTGCGCCGTTTTCACGGGCCGCATCACCGTTCGTTCGTGACCACGCCGTGGGCCACCTACAGCTTTCATCCGCTGGCAGCGCTGATGCTCGGCAACGTGATCCTGCTGCCGATGGTGGTGCACGACTTCAGCTTCTGGGCGCTCGCGTCGGTGCCGGTGTTCAGCCTGTTCTTCAATTGCATCGGGCATTCGAACTACGACTTCTTCACCAGGGTGTCGTACAGCCACTGGTTTGCCGCGAGCCGCCGGCATCACCTGCATCATGCCTGCCACAACGGCAACTACGGCTTCCAGTTCACCTTCATGGACAGGCTGTTCAAGACCCGCATTGCGGCCGATGCCGCCGAGCCGCAGTTCCAAGCCTTCCGCGAGAAGCAAGAGCGGCAACGGCAACAGCCCCCAGAGCATGGCACGCCCGCCTGAGGCGCGACCTCGCTGGCCGCGCCTGCGTCACTGGCCGCGCCTGCGTCACTGGCGCGACTGGCAAAGCCTCGCGTACCTGATCGCGCTGCCTGCGCTGGCAGCCTGGCAGTGGGTGAACGGCTTCAATGTGCTGCTGTATGCGCTGATGCTGTTTCTCACGCTCGGCGTCGGCGTGATCCACCACAACCATGTGCACCTGCGCATGTGGCGCGGGCGGCGCATGAACCGGCTGACCGACTTCTGGATCACGCTGGTGCAGGGGCACCCGACCTTCGTGTTCTGGCCCGCGCACGTGGCCAATCACCATCGCCATGGCCCGAAGGATGTCGCGCGCACCTACCGATTCGGCGGCGACACCAATCACCTGTGGGGCTACCTGCTGCATCCGTTCCAGGCTGTCTGGGTGCTGGTGCCGGTGTTCGTCGCCTGGCTCGCGCGGCTGCGGCTGCATCGGCGCGGCACCTGGCGCTATTGCGTCGCGCAGTACGTGGTGTGGCTGGGCAGTTGGGCCGTGCTGCTCGCGCTCGACTGGCGCCGTGCGTTGCTGTTCGTGATCGTGCCGCAGCTGCACGGGCTGCACTGGCTGCTGGCGACCAATTACCTGCAGCATGCGCACGCCGATGGCCGGAAGACGCCGCGCAAGGGGGGCGCTGCGCGATACCTCCGGTGGCAGGCTGCACTACGCGCGCAATTTCGAAGGGCTGGTGAACCCCTTGCTGTTCAACATCGGCCTGCACACCGCACATCACGAGAACCCGCATGCCCATTGGTCCGAGCTCACGCACCTGCATCACACGCGCTACCGCGCGCAGGTCGATCCCGTGCTCAACGAGGGCGGGCTGGTTCCCTTACATGCTGCGGGTTTTCGTGCTGGGGACCGTGTGGCCGCGTTTTCGCAGCCGCTCGCTGATGCCTCCCGATTCCTCCACTCACTGAACCATGCCCGTTTCATTCCAACGCGTTTACCTCGAGAGCGCCGGCTATTTCATGCCGGGCGAGCCCATTCCCAACGAGCGCATGGACGCGTACATCGCGCCGCTCAACCGCATGTCGGAGCGCATCAAGCGGCGCATCCTGGCGGAGAACGGCATCCTCACGCGGCACTACGCCATCGATGCGGAGGGCGTGATGCAGCACACGAATGCGCAGCTGGCTGCGGGCGCGATCCGCGATTGCCTGCAGCGCGGCGGCGCGGAGCTGTCGCGCGTGTCGCTGCTGGCCAGCGGCTCTTCGGGCGGCGATGCGCTGATGCCGGGGTTCGCCAACATGATCCAGGGCGAACTCGCGGCGCAGCCGATGGAAACGCACTCGGTGCACGGCATCTGCGCCGCCGGTGTCTCGGCGATCCAGACGGCCGCGCAGGGCATCGAGCTGGGCGCGCACCGCACCGCGATGGCGGTGGCGAGCGAGATGCCGTCGCGGCTCTTCAAGCGTTCGCGCTTCGCAGCGCGCGGCTACGAAACCGACTTCGACTCGCACTTCCTGCGCTGGATGCTGTCCGATGGTGCGGGCGCGCTGCTGCTGTCCGATGGCTCGCCCGGACTGGCGGGCGTGCCGGGGCTGCGCTTGAAGCTGAAGTGGGTGCATCAGCGGGCGTTCTCGGGCGACTACCCGGTCTGCATGCAGCTGGGGCTGACCGAGGACCGGGCGCGGGGCCACCTCGATTTCGGCTCATGGGCCGAGGCTGAAGCCGCCGGCGCCCTGTCGCTGCGGCAGGACATCCGCCTGCTGCCGCACCTGTTCGACAGCGGTATCCACGAATACGCAGGGCTGGTGCGCGACGGCTGGGTCGATCCGAAGCGGGTCGATCACTTCCTGTGCCACTACTCGTCGGAGAAATTCATCCCGGTCGTCGAAGACCTGATGACCAAGGCCGACCTCGCGATTCCGCGCGAGCGCTGGTGGAGCAACCTGGCGTGGCGCGGCAACACGGGGGCGGCATCGATCCTGATCATGCTGGCCGAATTCCTGCACACCAAGACCCTGAAGCCCGGCGAACAGATCTTCTGCTACGTGCCCGAGTCGGGGCGTTTCATGGCGGCGTACATGCTGCTGGAAGTCGAGGTGGTCGATGCGCCGGTTTCGACGGCGGTGGCGTCCCGTGCCGTCGTGCCCGATGACGACCTGGTCATCGCCCCCCCGCACGATCCGGCCGCTGCACCCGAAGGCCTGGGCGCCTTGCTCACCGAGCTCGCCGCCATCTGGCACGACTACCGCTCCCGCGTCTGGCGCACGTCGCTGATCCGCCAGATCCGCGAGCGCCGCTTCGCCTTGCCCGACTACCTGAACTGGATGGAGCAGTGGGTGCCGCAGGTGCGCGAAGGCAGCCTGTGGATGCGCGAAGGCGCGGCCTCGCTGAGCGAGCCGTACCAGATGCTGGCCTCGCTGATCGGCGTGCATGCGGGCGAGGAGCAGAACGACTTCAACATCCTCTTCACCGACTACAAGAAAGCCGGCGGCACGGTGACGCAGATCGACGACCTGCGCCGCAACCCTGGCGGCGAGGCGCTCAACGCCTACCTGCACAGCCTGGCCGTCACGCGCGATCCGATCGGCCTCCTGGGCGCGATCTACATCATCGAGGGCACGGGCCAGCGCATCGTGCCGGCGCTGCTGCCGCTCATCAAGGCGAGCGTCAAGCTGCCGCCCGATGCCTTCCGCTTTCTCGAGTACCACGGCCACAACGACGAGAACCACCTGAACCGCTGGCTCGCTGCCGTCGAGATGGTGATGGCCGTCGAGGGGCAGGCCCGCGCCGCCCGCCAGATCATCGACACCGCGCGCCACACGGCCGCGCTGTACCTGATGCAGTTCCAGCACATCACGGAGCGAATGCCACATGAGCCGAACGCCTGAATTTCTGACGCAGGGGCATGACGAGCGCGACCCCAGTCCGTGGCTCGCGCTCTACCTCGACCAGAGCACGCCGCTGCCCGACAACGTCAAGTCGGCCTGGCTGGCCGATTCGAGCTCGGGCTCGCGGCAGTACCTGCTGCCGTTCCTGCGGCCGATTGCGCGGCTGACGATCATCCTGATCCAGATCGTGAAGGTGTTCGTGCCGCGCAACTGGTCGCATTCGATGCTGCTGCACCGCTTTCTGGCCTGGGGGCTGAACCGCTTCGTGTCGCCGGAGGCCAACTGGCTGATCCTGCGGCACTTTCACCTGGGCTCGCAGGTGCTGGCGTTCATCGGGCGCAACTCGCCGGCGCCTGTCGCGACGAACCCGCTGGAGCCGGCCGACATCGACGCGCTGAAGGACGAGATGTTCCTCAAGCACGACCTGAACCTCTTCAACTTCGTGATCCGCCTGAACACGGCGCTGCGCGAGAAGGGGCTGGCGCTCTGCAAGACGGAGAAGGTCGATTTCTCGATGATCAAGGAGCCGGGGCTGCGGCTGGAAGACATGCCCCACGGCAAGCTCAATTTCCTCGACCTGCAGAGCGCGATCGAGCTGTTCACGCCGCTCTACCAGCTGATGCTGACCGACAACGATTTCTGGCGCGCGGCCAACTCGCTGCAGCTGGACGAAACCATCGGCATCTACACGGCCACCCATCCTGAATGCGCCCGAGCACCTGATCCTGGTCAACAACAAGCACCCGCTGGTGCCCCTGTCGACCCTGCGGGCGGGGCACCGGCTGGTGATCCACGGGCTCTCGACGGAAATGCTCCACAGCCTGCTCCAGCGCATGCAGGCGGCGCAAAAAACCGGCGAGGAGGGGGCTTCCCCGTGCGAGCAGCCACTTGCATAGACGTATGCTGCCCCCAGATGCAAACCATGGACACGACCCACAATCCGTCTCCAAAGACCGATCTGGCAGTGACCCAGGTGCTGGCTCAACTGCTGGAACGACTCGAACACAGCGCCGTGCCCGTCGGCGCCGAGCAGTACCGCTCGGTGGTCGAGCACTTGGTGCACGAGTTCGAAGATGTCGCGCCGGGCGCCGATCTGGGCCGCCTGCTCGATGCCTATCCGGCCGCATCCGAGGTTTATGAGAACCTCAACTATCAGCACGCCGGGCTTTGCCGCTCGGCATTGGACGCTTCCCTTGCGGCTGAAGTCAGCGCCAGGGAAGCCATTGCACGCGCCATGGGCGTGCCAAAACGAACAAGGACAAGACGCATGGCGAAGGGTGAAGTGAAGACGGCAGTGGTGGCGGACGGCCTGCGCTACAAGTCCAAGACACCGGGTTCCCCGTTCCGCGCTTCGGCGTCTTTCAGCGGGGCGACCATGTCCTGCTTCATGTGCGGCAAGCACCGCGTGCGTTCGCAATTGCGCACCCGCCAAGTGCTGGGCAAGTCGCAAACCGTCTGCGCGCCTTCGTGCAAGGCGCTCGACGAAGCCCTGGAGCAATCGGAAGCCTCTTCGGGCTAACACGAAGCGGCGACGCTTTGGCGAAATGCCCGCGCGGGCATGTCGCAGATTTCCTTCCCAAACGGACTTAATCGATATACAGTTAGAAACAAATGATGCATGTGATTGCATTTATTCGAAAGTTCTAATCTGTAGCCGATGACAAATCAATTCCAGCAAGGCCTTGGATGCCCCGCGTTGGGCGTGGATTTTGACGCGTGCGAAAGGGTCCTGCCGTGAGCAAACCACGCCATGTCGTCATGCAGGTGGTCAAGCGCTCGTCCGGCAGCGCCACCCACCATGTCGAATTCCTGATGGACGACAACTTCGCAGAACGCTTGCGGCAGTTGCGTTCGCTGGTGCCGCCTTTGGGCAGTCTCAACAAGCAGCGCGATCTGGTGATCGACAAGGTGAGGGTGCGCCTGCCGAACGCCATCTGGCGCTCGGGCAACGAGATCGACATGGACGGGGGCGTCGAAGGCTCCTGCATCGTCATCGCGGCGGAAGGCTCCTTCAACTGCGGCGGCAAGGACCGCAAGACGCGCGAGAAGCTCGTGACGTACAACTTCTCGATCGCGCGCCTGGTCGAGCTCCATGCCGAGCGCCCCGAGGGCGCAACCCTCTACATCCGCGACGGCACCTTCGCCAACGACGAACCGGCCGATTCGGCCGCCGGCCGCTGGGTCGCTTCGATGCACGAACTCGAAGTGGTGATGCGCGTGCCCGATGCCCCGTCGGATTTCGACACCCTGCACGACCTGTCGCTGCGCCCCGAGCAGCAGCAGGCAGGCCTCGGCGGCCCGCAGCGCGCCAGCGTTTACTGAAGAGCCGCAGCAGCGGCTTCGGGTGCAGTACCCACAGGCGTGTACTGCGAGCGGTTGTCGGCCAGCCAGCGCGTCGAGAGGCTGCTGTCCTGCTGCGCCGGATGGAAGTCGGCCTTCAGGTAGCTGCGCCAGCCGCTCAGGTTGCCGCGCAGCAGGCCATTGCGGCTCAGCAGGATGCGCGCGGCGCTCCTCCAGGTGGCCCATTTCCACAGCTGCTTTTCGTGGCGCAGGTTGTCGAGGGTCTGGTGCATCAGATCGCCGAGGAACATGACCGTCACGCGGCGGAACCAGCGCGTGCGCCATTCGTCCGAACCGCCCGTGGCCTTGTAGATGTCGAAGGCCACGCTCTTGTGTTCCAGCTCTTCGGCGCTGTGCCACAGCCACATGGTGCGCAGGCGCGGCTCGGCGCCGTCCAGCACTTCGGGGCGGGCCAGCAGCCACTCGGCAAACATCGCGGTGAAGTGCTCGGTGGCCGCCGTGACCGCCAGCGCGTGGCGCGGGTCGGCTTCTTCCATCAGGGCCATGCGCTTGTTGGCGCGTGCCGTCCAGCCGTCGACCAGGCCCTGGTTCTCGAGGTGGGTGTTGAAGAGCGAATGGATGCGGCGGTGCGGGCTTCCTGGCCGATGAAGCCGCGCACGTCGGCGCGGTATTTTGCCTGCACCTCGGGCGGCAGCGTGGCCACCGCGTCGCGCACGGCGTCGATGAAGAATTGCTCGCCGAACGGGAAACTCATCGACAGGGAATTGAAGAAGGCGGTCGAGAATGCATCGCCGCCACACCAGTTGCGGGCGAATGGCGACTGCAGGTCGATCAGCAGGCGGCGGACAACGAGTTCAGTCATGAAAACAATCCTCGGGCAAGCGTGGGAAGAAAAGTTGGTACAACTCCGTACCGCATGCCTCCATGGTGCGGGCGAGAATTGGTACTGTCAAGTACCGGGGCGTAGGAAAATGTGCCATCCATGAGCGAAGCCATCGAAAAACCCGCGGCCTCCAGGTCCACCGAGGGCCCCGCGAACGAGCACTATGCGCGTCTGCTCCAGGGCATGGCGCAGGCTGTGGCGGTGAAGGGCTACGCCGAGACGACCATCGCCGACATCGTGCGCGAGGCCGCCGTCTCGCGCCGCACGTTCTACGAGCACTTCAGCACCAAGACCGAGTGCCTGATCGCGCTGTACGAAACCGCCAGTCGGCTCGCGCTGCAGGCGGTGAGCGAGGCCTTCGACCCGGCGCAGCCATGGCATGCACAGGTGGAGCACGCGATGACCGCCTACTTCGACTACCTGGCGCAGGACCCGATGCTGCTGCGCACGCTCTTCGTCGAAATCCTGGGGCTGGGCATGCCGGGCCTGATGGCGCGGCGCCGCGTCAACGACGAGATCGCCAACTTCATCCAGGTGGTGATCAACAGCAGCAGTGCGGGAGAGTGCGACGCAGCGCATCTCACGAGCGAAATGGCGATGACGGTGGTTGGCGGCATCAACGAACTGGTGCTGCAGGCCATCGAGCAGGACCGTGCCGGTGACCTGCGCGAACTGGTGGGCCCCGCCACGCGACTGGTGCACGCCGTGGCCGCCGAGAGCCGACGCTAGGAAGACGCGTTGCGCATTGCGCGCCAGGCGTCCAGGATCATCGTTTCGATATCGTGCACCTCGCGGCCCGTGGCGGCCGCCACGGCCTCCCTGTAGGGCGGCATGTTCGTGCACTCGAGCACGATGTTCTCTACCGAGGGCGCTGTCTCCATCAAGCGCATGGCTGCATCGACGACATTGCGCTGCGCCTCGGCGAGATCGAGCACCGTGTCGTTGTTCAGGATGCGGCGATGAAATTCGCAGCCCGGGCGCACGCCCGTGACGGGTGTTCCTGCCGGCACCCCGGCGGCTTGCAGAATCTGCGGAGTCAGCGATTGCGCATCGAAAGTGACGATGCCCGGGCGCGCGTGACGCCGCACCTGCAGCAGGCTCGACGTCAACACCGGCACCGGAACCGCCTTCGAAAGCACCTCCTCTGATAGGCGGCCAGGAAGCCGCAGCTGGTCGTGATCATCGACGCGCCTTGCGCCACCAGCCGCACCGCGGCGTCGACGAAGGGCTGGATCAGGCGAGGGTCCGCTTCCTCGACGATGCGTTTGGGCGAAGCACCCTCCACGGTGAAGAAGTGCACGGGGATGCCGGCCCTTGCGTAGGTCTCTGGATTGCCGACATCGCCCGGCGGCCGCGGAAAGCGCGTGTCGAGCATCAACACGCCGAGAAAGCCGGGAGCGGCAGCATTCATGCGAGAAGTCTCAGGACACCGCGGGGACGGCGCTTCGGCTGTCTATTTTCCGGCTCAGGACGATGGACGTCTGCGTCTGGTTGATGCCGTCGAGCTGACCCAGCTGATCCAGCAGGACGTCCAGCTTTTCCGGCGTGTCGCAGCGCAGGAAGACCATGTAGTCGAACTGACCGCTCACGGCCGAGAGCTCCTCGACCTCCGGAACGCGCTCAAGCGCACGGATCACTGCGGGCGCACTCTTCGCATTGACGCTGATACCGCAGATCGCCCGAACGGCGGCATGCTCCAGCTTCTGGCCGAGGCGCACGCCGTAACCCGCAACCACGCCCTCGCGTTCGAGACGGGCAATGCGCGCGACGACGGTGGTGCGCGCGATCTTGAGCTTGCGCCCCAGATTGGCGGCGGGCTCCCTGGCGTTGGCCTGGAGCAGGCTCAGCAGGTGGCGGTCGAGATCGTCGAGTCTTGCATTCATCGCACTGCCTCCTGAAGTTTTTGGGATCTGAACGGCATGCTACGGCAGCGCACGCGGCGAGTCGCCCATCTTGCCGCGCCGACGGCCGGCCCGGCTTCGGATCAGAATGCAGGATTCGGGCCGCAGCCCTTGAATATCGCGCCGATCCCGCAGCATGAATAGCAATATGTTGGAACAACTTCATGTGAAAATGGAATCAAGTCACCCATTCGGCGCACACACCGACCAACCAGAGCCTGCCGTCGTTGTTGCCGCTCTCTCATCATGTTCAGAAGAGAATTTCTTCCATCCGTCGGGCAGCTGATGGCGTTCGAAAGCACGGCGCGGCACGCCAGCGTCTCGCGCGCCGCGCAGGAACTGAGCCTGACCCAGAGCGCGATTTCGCGGCTCGTCAAGCAGCTCGAAGACTAGGTCGGCACGGCGTTGTTCCACCGGGTGAAGCAGCGCGTGGTGCTGACGGATGCAGGGCGTGTCTATGCCGCCGAATTGCGGGTGGGCATGGAGGCGTTGTCGTCGGCAACGCAGCGGGTCATGATGCTGGGCGGCATGGGCGAGGTGCTGAACCTGGCCGTGCTCCCCACCTTCGGGACGCAGTGGCTGATCCCGCGCATGAAGCGCTTCGCGGCATTGCACCCCGATGTCACCGTGAACTTCTCGGCGCGGACGGAGCCTTTCGATTTCGAGCGCGAGCCTTTCAATGCGGCGATCCATTTCGGTGACCCGTTCTGGCCGGGCGCGACCTGCGAGTACCTCATGGAAGAGAGCGTCGTGCCGGTGTGCAGCCCCGAGTTCCGGCGGCGCCATCGACTCAGCCAGAAAGAAGACCTCGCCCATCTGACGCTGCTGCAGCAGACCTCGAGGCCCACGCAATGGGCGGAGTGGTTCGAGCAGGTGAACGTGCCCGCGGCAAGAGCCATGTCAGGCCCGCGCTTCGAGCAGTTCTCCATGATCGCGCAGGCGGCCGCCAACGGCATGGGCGTCGCGCTGGTGCCGCGGTTTCTCGTGGAAGACGATCTCGCTTCGGAGCGCCTGGTCGTGTTGTTCCGCGACGCGCTGGTCACGGACAAGGCCTACTACGTCGTCACGCCGGATTCGGGTGCCGAGAATCGGTTGGTCCTGGCATTCCGCGCATGGCTTGTTGCCGAAGCGGCAACAAGTCTGAAGGTGGCCAGGAAGTCACGCGGCCCAGCTGCGACCGTCGTGAAGTGACACCTCGATCGGCGCATCCTGCACCGCATCGACGCAATGCAGGTTGACGTTGACCTGTTCGGGTGCCGATCGCGGATGGCAATGCGTATGGATGCCGCACTGTCTGCAAAAGAAATGGCGTGCGCGCATCGTGCCGAACTGGTAGGTCGACAGCTGCTCGGTCCCCGCGAGCAGGCGGAAGTTCTGCGCCGACACGCGGTGGTGCAGTGCCGCCTTGCGGACGCAGTAGCTGCAGTTGCAGCTCATGCCCTTCAACGACGCGAGCAGGAACTCGAAGCGCACTGCGCCGCAATGGCACTGCCCCTGCTGCCAAGCGCAGGCCTGCTCGCTGGCCACTACGCGATGGTCGCTGCGGGTTCGGGCGTGCCTGCCGAGGCCTTGAAGCGGCCGAGAAAAGCGCGTGTCGACTCCTGCTGCGGGTGGTCGATCACGATGCTCGGCGGGCCGGCTTCCGCCACGACGCCATCGCGCATGAAGATCACCTGGTCCGCCACCTCGCGTGCGAAGCCGATTTCGTGGGTGACGAGGATCATGGTCATGCCTTCCTTCGCCAGGCCCTTGATCACGGTCAGCACTTCGCCGACGAGCTCGGGGTCCAGCGCCGACGTGGCTTCGTCGAAGAGCATGACGTTCGGCTTCATCGCGAGCGCGCGCGCAATCGCCACGCGCTGCTTCTGTCCGCCCGAGAGCTTGTCGGGGTAATAGTCGGCGCGTTCGAGCAGCCCCACCTTCTGCAGCAGCGCCCGGGCCGCGGCGGCCGCTTCCGCCTTCGGGGTCTTGAGCACGGTGCGCGGTCCTTCCATGACGTTCTGCAACGCGGTCATGTGGGGGAACAGGTTGAAGTGCTGGAACACCATGCCCGTGGACGCACGAAACTTCGCGAGCTTGCGTGTGCTCGGCAGCGCCGTTTCCTTGCCGCTGAACTGGATCGTCTGGTCGCCCACGGCGATGCGTCCGCCGTCGGGAATCGTCAGCAGGTTGATGCAGCGAAGCAGCGTGGATTTGCCGGAGCCCGAAGGCCCGATCATGGCGACCACCTGGCCGCGCTCGATCTTCAGCGAGATGTCCTTGAGAACGACGTGGGCGCCGAAAGACTTTCGGAGCCCGGTAATTTCGATCACGGCTTGGGTCATGTCAGGCTTCTTTCACCACGCCGTATTCCATGCGCTTCGCCCAGATCGTGACGGGCAGGAGCACGGCGAAGTAGGCAATCGCAATGAAGGTGTAGAGCTCGAGGGGGCGGTAGGTGTCGTGCGCGATGACTTGGCCCTGGTACAGCAGGTCCGGCACGGCCAGCACCGAGAGCAGCGAGAGCAGCGAGGTGTTCTTCAACTGCATGATGGACTGGTTCATCAGCGGCGGCACCATCTTCTTGAACGCCTGCGGAAGCACGACGCGGCGCAGCAGCTGCAGGCGCGTCATGCCCAGCGCCTTGCCCGCTTCCGTCTGTCCCGAATCGATGGAGATGATCCCGCCGCGAACGATCTCGGAATAGAACGCGCCGCCATACAGCGTCAGGCACAGGGTGGCGGCGGCTGTGGCCGAGAGTTCGAGGCCGGTGAGCACGGGCAGCGCATAGTAGAACCACACGAGCTGCACCAGAACCGGCGTGCACCGGAACACCTCGATGTAGGCCCGCAGCGGCGCGGTGATGTACGGGTTGGTCGAGAGGCGGCCCAGCCCCGTGAGCAGGCCCACCAGCAGTCCGAGGACCACGCAGATGACTGTGAAGAGCAACGTGTAGAGCAACCCGCTGATGAGCAGCGACCGGTACTTCCACAGCACGGTGAAATCCCACTCGTAGCCGGCAGACGCGGCGCTTCCCCCCGCGAAATGCTTGACCAGGGCCCAGACGCCGACGAGCGCGAGGACCACCATCAGGGCAATGCCCAGACGGGATCGCGACTTGGGCGACCCCTGCGATTCAGCGTATTCCATGGGAGGCTCGCTTCAGAACTTGATTTCGGGCGGGAATGCGCTGGCGGGAACGCCGGCGAGTTTTTCCATGTTTTTCAGGATCACGCTGCGGACTTCGCCCTTGGCGCGGACTTCGTTCAGCCACGCGTTGACCGCCGTCTGCATCGCAGGATCGGCCTCCTTGCGCAGGCCGATGCTCACGGGTGCGGTGTATGCGGTGTAGATCGGCGTGGGGATCTGCATCACGCTGATGCTGGCGCGCTTGGCCAGGAGCGGCTGCGCCAGCAGGATCACCAGGATCTGGCAGTCGGCGCGGCCCGATTGCAGGGCGAGCGTCGCGGAGCCCGAGTTCTCCAGGCGCTGCACCTCGGCCTTCGGAAGAATGCGCGTGGCCAGCTGGTCATGGCTCGAGCCCACGTCGACCACGATCTTGTTTTCCGGCGCGTTCAACTGTTCCCAGGTCTTGGTCGGGAACCCCTTCTTGCACACGGCGGTGTAGGTGTTGTCGAACAGGGTGTCGGAGAAGTTCACGACCTCCTTGCGCGCCGGCGTCGGCGCCATGCCGAACATCGCGTCGATCTTGTTCGATTGCAGATCGAGCACCGCGTTGCCCCAGGTCGTTTCGACGTACTCGACCTTGGCCCCGAGTTTCCTAGCCAGACTTTCGGAAAAGTCGGGGCCGAAGCCTTCCCACTTGCTGGAGACCAGGTCCTTGTTGAAGTAGGGGATGGCGCCGGCAATGGCGCCGACCCGCAGGACCTTGGTCCGTTGAACGCGGGCCATCGAACTTTCCGGTTCTTGAGCCGCGCCGAGGGTCAGAGTGAATGCGCTCGTCAGTGCGATGAACGTGCGAATGAAAGTTCGTTTTGTAGGCACGGTGTCTCCAAGCAAAAAGCTCGCCATCTAATAAATTGGAAAGAAGTGCTTTCCATCCGGTGACTGAAGTCTAGGAGCCGTGATTGTCACAAGCAACGCGACAGTTCGTCAGGACGACGGGAAGTTCTCGTCATACCGTCGTATCCAACAAGCGAAACGCCATCTGAATTCCGTGCAGGCGCAACTTGCTCAGGCGCTCGTAAGGATGGGTTGTTACCGAAACATCATGAGTATCCAGATCGGTGCGCTTGCCCATCGAGAAAAACCGGAGGCGCTTCAGCCGATGAACCTGGAGGGGCGGAACGGCGCGGGATCGAACGCGCAAGCTTCCCCGGCCATCATCGATGCAAGGAGTGCGGCCGAACCGGGACCGGTGTTGAAGCCGATGTGTTGATGCCCGAATGCGAGCCAGAGGCCTGCATGGCCAGGGCATTCGCCGATGATGGGGCGGCTGTCCGGCAGCGTGGGCCGGCTTCCGAGCCAGGCTTCTTTTTCAAGGCGCTCTTCCAGTGGAAACGCTTCGCGCGCAGCCTGTTCGGCCAAGTCGAGCTGGGCGAGGTTCCTGGGCGCTTCGCGATCGGTCAATTGCACGCCGGTGGACAGGCGCAGGCCCTGTTCCATCGGCGACAGCACGTAGCCGCCGCCGGTGTCGTAGACCGGCCGTCCGAGCGAGGCGCCGCCGGCCGCCCGGTAGTGCATGTGGTAGCCGCGCTCGAAGGCCATCGGCACCGAGAGGCCCAGCGACTTCTTCGCGAACTCCTTGGTCCATGGCCCGAGCGCGAGCACGACACGCGAGGCCTCGTGGACCGCGCCGGCGTCTTCGCTCACTTGCCAGGCGTCGCCTGTGTCAGAACGGCGAAGTCCGCTGATCGAGGCCTGCCGGATCTGGCCTCCGCGAGAAGTGAAAAGCCTTGCGTACGCTTCGACCACCTGGCCCGGGCTGTCCACGGACAAGGTGTTCTGAATCCAGAGCGCGTGAGGGAACAGCGGCTTCAGATGCGGCTCGCGTTCCGCCAGCTCTCGCGCATCGAGCGCCTGCGTCGCGATGCCGAACTTCTTGAAGGTGTCGCGCGCGAGCTGGCTGCCGAGAAAGCCTTCCTCGCTGCGGTAGAGAAAGAGCCACCCGGTCGTGCGCAAGCGATGCGCCGCGCCCGCTTCGGTGAGCAGCCGTCGATGCTCCTGCGTCGAGAGGCGGATCAGCGCATCGAGCGCCGCGGTCGTTTCATGAAAGACGGCCGCGCGCGTGTTCGACAGAAACTTCAGCGCCCACGGCAGGTTCTTCGCCAGGAAACGCGGGTTGTAGCGAAAGCTCGCGGACCTGTTCTTCAGCAGCTTGGGGAGCGTGGCCCACAACCCGGGATGGTTGAACGGCATCAGCGAGCTGCGGGCAATCACGCCGGCGTTGCCGTAGGAGGTTTCGCGGCCCGGCGCAACCCTGTCGAAGATCGTCACATCGAAGCCCCGCCGCTGGAGTTCGAGGGCACACGACACGCCGACGATTCCGGCACCCAGCACAGCAACAGTGTTCTTCATCTGGCCAATCAGTTCCTTCACCGAAGAGTTGATTGTGAACGGTTGGCCTCGCGATTCAGAGATTCAGAGGTAGGCCACGTCTTCAGGCGCGAGCGCCAAGGGATCGCGGTTCTTCCTGGCCAGCCACGAGTAGACCGGTGGCACGCGGTCTGCCAGCGATTCGACGTGAATGTCCATGAGGCAGGGGCCGTCGTGGTCGAACGCTTCGTCCAGCGCCTTGATCAGTTCATCGGGCGTGGTGACCGTCCAGGCCTTGATGTCGAAGGCCTCGGCGATGGCCTGGCCGCACGGCGGCAGGAAGTCCACGCCGAAGCATTCGTCGTGACCCTTGAGCCGATGCAGCCCCTTGATCCAGCCGATGCAGCCGTTGTTGAAGAGCATCAGCAGCGCCGGCACCTTCTTGCGAACCAGCGTCTCGAGTTCGCCGACGGTCATGTTGAAAGAGCCGTCGCCGAACATGCCGATCGGCCGGCGCGTCTTGTCGGCATACCAGGCGCCGACCACCGCGGGAATCGCGGAGCCCAGGCCGCCGAAGGCGCGCGGAATCACGAAGCGCGTGCGGCGATCGCCGATGCGAAGGAAGCGCGTCATGTACGGCGTGGGCGTGCCGGCGTCCGAAAGAATGTGCACGGCCTTGCCGTACTTCTCGAACCGGTTGCTGAACTCGCGCACCACGCGCTCGGGCCGCAGCGGCACGTCGTCGAGCGAGAGCACGCTCTCGGCGTGGTCCCAGAAGTTCGCGCGGTAGGCGTTGAGGTGGTCGACCCAGGGCGTGTACTTCGAAGCATCGAAATCGACCGGCGCTTCCTGCAGGATCTGCTTCAGGATCAGTTGCGCATCCGCGGCGATCGAGAGCAGGTTCTCGTAGTTGTTCGCAAGGTGCTCGGGGTCGATGTCGATCTGGACCACGCGCTTGTTGAGCGTCGACTTGGGGAAGGTCCACCCGACCGTGACGACAGAGCCCATGCGCGAACCGACGAAGATCACCAGGTCCGATTCCTCGAGGGCGCGATTGGCATGCGGATGAAAGCCGTTGTCGCCGATGACGCCGATGGCCAGCGGATAATCGTCGGGGAGCGCACCCTGGCCGGTGATCGTGTTGACCACGGGCACGTTGAGCTTCGCGGCCACCTCGGTGAGCGCGCTGCCGGCGCAGGAGCGGTTCACGCCGCCGCCGGCGACGAACAGCGGCTTCGATGCGTTCCCGAGCAGTGCAAAGAGCTCGCTCACCTTGCCCGGCGCGGGCGCCATGGGGTAGGCCGGGAAGGTCTTGCATTCAGGCTCGGCATGCAGAAAGATCGTGTCGGGGTCGATCTCTGCCAGCAGCATGTCTTCGGGAATCTGCAGGTGCACGGCGCCGGGCGTTCCGGAGCAGGCCACGCGAAACGCACGGCGAATGATCTCGGGCAGCTTCTCGGGCGACTTGATCTGCACCGACATCTTCGTGACGGGCTCGAAGAGCCTGGCGCAGTCGAGCTCGGTGATCATGCCGCGGCCCTCGCCGGGCAACGGGAGGTCGATGGTCAGCAGGATGACCGGCACCGACGACGCGTTCGATTCCGCCAGCGGCGGCAGCGAGTACATCGCACCGGCGCCGGAGGGGCATTCGAAGATGCCGGGCCTGTCGGTCAGCCGCGCATAGGCGTCGGCCATGTAGCCGGCCGAGCGCTCGTCGCGGGCCATGACGTGCTCGATGTCGCCCTGGCGGCGTTGAAGCGCCTCGTAGAAGGGCACATTGGTGTCGCCGGGAACACCGAAAAGCACGTCGACGCCGTAGTTGATCAACATCTGCACGAGCACGTCTGCACCACGCATGGCAAAACTCCAGTCTGGGATTGAAATGAAAAGGGATGCTCCCGAGAGAGGGCGCTCCCCCGAGGGCCGACTGCGCGAAGCGCTCAGGCTGCGGCGAGTTCCTGGTGCGAGGGGTTGGCAGCGGCGCGCACGCCGAGCCCCTTGTAGTAGTGACCCACGCGCGTTGCGAGGAACTCCTCGAGCGGCGCCTGCTCCTGGCCGACAAAGCCGGACCGGGGCAGCTTGCCCTGCAGCAGCAGCTCGAACACGCCGACGACACCCGCGGCCGTCGTGAGCTCGATCGCGGTGCGCTCCTTGCCGCGCAGCGTGGAGCCGAACACGCGGCCCACGCGCGTCTCCTGCTCGAACCGACCGTCGCGCAGGCCCGAAGCCGAAGCGAACAGGATCACGACGTCTTCGCGGCTGTGAGGCACGGCATGCTCCAGCACCTGGCGCAGCAGGTCGCGGCGCTCGATCAGGCGCAGGTCATGCAGCAGGAAGGTCATCGCATCGCGATGGCCCGGATAGCGGATGGTCTTGTAGTCGAGGTTGCGCACCTTGCCGCGCAGCGTCTCGCACAGGGTGCCCAACCCGCCCGACGTGTTGAAGGCTTCGAAGGCTTCCGCGTCGAGCGTGAAGGTCTCATGACCCTCCAGGGCCTGCACCGAAACGACCTGGCCATTCACGATCGCATCGCAGGAATTGCAGTACTCGTTGATGACGCCGTCGATGCTCCAGGTGAAGTTGTAGCGAAGGCTGTTGGTGGCATTGCGCGTCAGCGCGCCAACCCGAAGGCGCAGGTCGTACAGCTCGTCGAAGTGTCCCGCCAGGTGGCCGCCGAGCATTCCGATCACGCCGGGCGCGAGGCCGCTTTGCGGCATCAGCACCGACGTGGCCTCCTGGGACAGCTGGCGGATGGTGTTCGTCGCCGCCACGTCTTCCGTGAGAGCGAAATAGTGCACCCCCAACCGGGCCGCCTGCGTGGCCACGCGCGCTGCCAGGAAGAACGGCAATGCGTTGATGACCACGGTGTGCGCTGCCAGCTCGCCGGCGAGCGCCGCGTCGTCCTCCACATTCAACGTGACCTGCCGGACCAGCGGATCGTTGCACGGCTTGCCGGGTCGTTGATCGGCCAGCGTCACGGGAATGCGGTGGTATTCGGCAATCATGTCGGCCACCGTGCTGCCCACCTTGCCCGCACCCAGAACCAGAACATTCTTCACTTGCAGCTTCGACATTTCGTTTCTCCAGAAGGGCAACCGACCCTGTAAAGAAAATGTAAAAGCGGAGGCTGGCAGGTGCCAGAGACCAGATCGTCGAAATCACCGGACGTTTCGCCGTTTCGACGAGAGGCCGTGACGATTCACTCGCGTTGGATGCTGTCGTTGTTCGCCTTGCGCGGCGTCGCTACCATCCACAGGACTAGCAGCCCCGCCATCGCCAGCGACAGCAGCACGCCAAGGTAGGGCAGCACGTCGTGCAGCGGCGCACCCATCTGGTTGAGCCGCAGCGACGCCTGGATGCCCGCCGTGCTCGGTAACACCCAGCGCAGCGCCTGCAGCGGCGCCGGCAAGGCCTCGACGGGCCAGGAGAAGCCCGAGAGAAAAGCCATCGGCAGGGCGGTGAACAGCAGCACCTGCAAGGCGCGCTCGCGATCGCGGAACCAGCAGCCCAGCAACAGGCCCAGCGTGCAGATCGCGGGCACATAGAACACGAGCAGCACCAGCGCGCCGAGCGGGTTGCCGCCTCTTGGATAGTCCTGCAGGAAAAACACCCAGCCGAAGTAGAAGAGGCCGCTCAGGAACCCGAACGTCGAGAGCGCGCCCAGCCGCCCGAGCCACGCCCCCATGCCAGCGCGCAGGCGCCCGGCCTCGGCCCAGGTGCCGGCCAGCATCGCCACGCCCATCAGCAGCGTCTGCTGCAGGATCAGCAGCGCCACGGCGGGCACCACATAGCTGCCATAGCCCTCCGTCGGATTGAACAGCGCCACGAGCTGGGTGCTGAGCGGGCTGCGGCTGCGCGCGGCCTGAACGGCACTTTGCCCCCCGGCCTGCAGCTTGCGGATCTCGACACCGGCCGAGACCGTGCCCACCGCCTCCGAGAAGCCATATAGCACCGCCTTGTTCAGCAGCGCATAGGCCCCGTTGCCTTCGATCGTGACCACCGCCGAGATGCCGCGCAGCACGTTGCGCTTGAGATCGGCCGGCAGCAGCGCATAGCCCTCGATCTCGCCGCGCCAGAGCGCCTGCTGGGCCTTGTGCACATCGGAGGTGACCAGCCGCACGTCGAGGCGCGGATTGGCCATCGCAAAGCGCGCGATCTGGCGCGACAGCCCGCTGTGGTCCTGGTCGACCACCGCCACGGGCACGCGCGTCACAGCCTGCGTGCCGTAGGGCCACGGGTAGAAGAAGCCGTAGATGATGGGCGCGAGCAGCATGATCAGCAGCACGCCCTTGTCGCGCAGCACGGCGAGCGCGGTGTCGCGCCATGCGGCGCCGAGGTGGGTGCGCGTGCGGTCGTCGGTCATCAGCGACCACCCCAGGTGTCGGGCGCGGCCGCGGCGCGCACCAGCGCGCCGGCCGATGCCGCCAGCAGCAGGGCCGTGCCCAGCACCATCCACAGCGGCGTGGCGGCCGAGTAGGCCAGCGGCGCGCCCATCTGCAACTGCTCCATCTGCACGCGGATGTAGTGCGTGTAGGGCAGCAGGCTGGCCCATGCATGCGCGAAGAACGGCATCGCGACCAGCGGAAAACCCACGCCGCCGAATGCGAAGGCGGGCGCCGTGATGAAACCCGTGGCCGAGAGCGCCGTGCGCAACGACCGCGTGAGGCTCGACACGAACGCGCCGAGCGCGATGGAGAGCGCCAGGAACACCACGAGCGCAAAGAGCGTCCAGCCGAGCGAGCCGACCGGGTGCCAGCCGCGGCCGGCCGTGATCCACAACATGGCCACGATGGCGACGGCCGAAAGACTCGCGAACGGCATCGCCAGCTTGCCCGCCAATGCGGCCAGCGCCTCGTGCCAGCGCGGCGCGGTGCCGAGCCACTGCGCGAGGCTGCGGTCGCGCAGCTCGCGGCCCACGGCCCAGGCGCCCGCCGTCATCGCCAGGATGTGCAGCATCGCCGGAATCAGCGCCGCGCCGAGAAACTGCTCGTAGTCGGTCGAGGTGTTGAACAGCGCCACCATGCTCGCCTTGATCGGCTCCATGCTCACGCGCGCGGCCTTCATCGATTCGCCGCGCTTGTTGCGCACCGTGAGCTCGACGCCGCCCGAGACGGTGGCCACGGCGGTGCGCACGTCGCGCTGGATCAGGCTCGAATGCGTGCCGAGCTGCGCGTTGTGCAGCAGCACGACCTGGCCGACGCGGCCTTGCTTGACGTCGCGGCTGAGGTCGCGCGGCAGCTGCACGGCGGCATCGACCGTGCCACTGGTGAGCGCACGTGCCATGGCACCCTCGTCGTCGTACTGCTGCACCACGCGCAGGCCAGGCGTGGCATCCAGAAAGCGCACGAGCTGGCGCGAGAGGGTCGAGTGGTCTTGGTCGAGCACGCCGATCGGCAACCGCTCGGGCAGGCCGGCCGAGAAGATCCACCAGATCAGGAACACCGCGAGCAGCGGCACCCACGAGACCATGGCCAGGTCCCAGGGGCGGCTGCGCAGCAGCGCGAACTCGCGCCGTGCGCTGGCTGCGGAAAAGCCTCGGAGGCTCATGGCCGGATCGTCAGTCGACCAGCACGCTCATGCCGGGCCGCGCGCCGTCGATGGGCTTGAGCGGCCGTGCGCGGACCTCGAAGGTGCGCACATTGAAACCATTGCCGCCGCGCGTCGCACGCCAGGTGGCGAAGTCGGGCAGGGCGGCGCTGTAGTAGACCTTGAAGCGGGCCACGCGGCGTGCGTCGGACTTGTCCCTGTCGCTCGCCAGCGCGGGCAGGCGGGCATCGAATTCGCTGCCGACAGCGAAGCGGGCGAGCCGGTCTTCGCGCACGTTGAGCACCACCCACTGGTCGTTCAGGTCGACCACGGTGACCACCGCCACGTCCTGCGGCGACAGCTCGCCGACCTTGGCGAGCACCTTGGCCACTTCGCCGCCCACGGGGCTGCGCAGCTCGGTCTCGGCCTTGGCCGCCTCGGCTTCGGCCACCACGCCAGCGACCTGGCGCGCTTGCGCGCTGGCAGCGGCCTTGTCCTCGGGGCGGGCGCTGGTGCGCGCCATGTCGTACTGCAGCCTTTGCTGCAATGGCGGCGTCGCGCGAGGCCTTCCAGTTGGCTTCCGCTTCATCGCGCTTCTGGTCGGCGACCAGGCCGTCGCGCGCCAGTCCGTCGACGCGGCGGAAAGAGGTCTGCGTGAGCTGGGCCGCCGTTTCGGCGCGCTGCCATTGCATGCGCGCCATCTCGACTTCCTGCGGGCGGGCGCCGTTCTGCGCCTTGTCGGATACGGCCTGCGCGGCCTGTTCGGCAGCGGTGGCCTGTGCCAGCTTGGCCCGGACCTCGGGGCTGTCCATGCGGACCAGCAGGGCACCGGCCTGGATGCGATCGCCTTCCTTCACCGCCACTTCGGCGATGCGCGCGGTGACCTTGCCGGCGACATCGGTCTCGCGGGCTTCCATCTGGCCCTGGAACACCTCGGGCGCAGGCTGCGAGGCCCGCCAGAAGCCCCAGACGAGCAGCGCCAGCACGAGCAGGGCGGCGGTGATGGCGATCAGTTTTCGGGTCTTGGCACTCATCATCAATTCACCTTCACGTCGGCGCGTGCGATGTACTCGGAAAACTTGTCGGAGAGGCCGGCGCTTTCGAGCAGTTGCGCGAGCGCCTGCACATAGTCGTTGGCGGCTTGCGCGCGTTCGGTCAGCACCTTGGCCCGGTTGGTTTCGGCGTCGATCAGGTCGAGCGTGGTGCTCGTGCCTTCGCGCAGGCCGGCCACGCGCAGCTTCACCACCTCTTGCGACAGCTCGACCGAAACCTTCATGTCGAGGTACTGCCGGCGCGCGTTTTCGAGCGCGCGCCAGTTGCGCTCGACCAAGAGCGAGATGTCGCTGCGCGCCTGTGCGTCGGTGCGTCGGTGCGTTCGGCCTGCTCGACCTGCTTCAGCGAAGAGGCCGAGAGTGCGTTGCGATCGACCGAGTCATAAAGCGTCCAGCGCACGCCCAGGCCCGCCACCCAGTCGGCATTGCCGCTCTTGAGTTGCCGCGTGCCGAAGGCGATGACCTGCGGGCGGCGCAATGCCTCTTCGCCTTCGTGCAATTGCTCGGCCTGCGACTTCTTGGCCGCGACCTTGCCGAGGCCTGGGTGGCGCGTAAGCGCCGAATCGATGAAGTAGCCGAGCGGCTCGATCGGCGTGCTGATCAGGAAGAGCGGCGTCTCCGGCGTCACGGTGCCGTCCGCGCGCACCGTGCGCGCGAGTGCGACGGCGGCCAGCGCTGCGTCGTCTTCGGCCTTGCGTGCGTTGCGCCGGGCTTCTTCATAGGCGGCGCTGGCCTGCAGCCGCTCGACGCGCGAGATCACGCCGGCCGCCAGCATCTTCTGCGCCGCCGCATCGTGCTGTGCGATCGTGCGTTCGGCCTGGGCGCGCAGCATCGCCGCGCGTTGCGCGAGCTGGGCGCCGAAGTAGCGCTGTACCAGCAGCGTGTCGACCTCGTGCCCGGCCTGTTCGGCGTCGGCTTCCGCCTCGCGCGTCTGGGCCGAGACAAAGCCGCGCACTGCGTCGGTCGCACCGCCGAGATCGAGGTGTTGGTGCCGGTGTCGTGGCGATTGAGCGTGTAGCTGTTGGGCAGTTGCGGAATCGGCACGCGGGAGATGAACCCCTGGATCGACGGCGGCAGCGACTGGCTGATCTGCCCGAGCTTCTGGTTGAGCGGATCGAGGTCGAGGTTCAGGTTGGCGTTGTATGCATAGGCCAGCCCCGACACGCTGACCGTCGGGCCGCCCAGTCCCTTGAGGCCCTCGCTCTGCAGTTCCTTCGACTCGACGGCCGCGCGCGCGGCGGCGAGCTTGTCGGAGCGATCGCCCATGCGGGCACGGGCTGCGTCGAAACTCAAGGGCAGCGCGTCGGGGCGGGCCTGCGCGAAGGCGGCTGTTGCCACCAGGGCCGGCAGCAACAGCAGGGAACGGAAGAGGGCGCGGCGAGGGCTTGTCATAGGTTCATCAGACGGCCTTGCATAACTCAGACCTGGATCGTCGGCCGGTAGTCCGGCAGCACGACCTCCTTCCACTTTCCGAAGATCGCCATCAGGCCCACGGCCACCGCGCCCGACAGAAGCACCACGCCGCAGGCGTATGTCCACCCGTCGTCGCAGGCGCCGAACATCACGGCGCGGAAGGCCTGCACCACCCAGCTGAACGGCAGCCAGCTGTGCACGGTGCGAAAGAAGTCGGCCGAGAGTTCCACGGGCAGCACGCCGCCACCGGCCGACAGCTGCAGCGTGAGCAGCAGCACGGTCAGGATGCGGCCGAAGTCGCCGAACACGTGCAGGATTGCGAACAGCACCACGAGAAAGACCAGCGAGGCGAGCACCATCGTGAACGCCAGCGCCCCCACTCGCGGCGCCTGCACCTGCAGCACACCGAGCAGCGTGGCCAGCACCAGCGCCACCTGCAGCAGCACGATGAGCGCCGGCATGGTGATCTTGCCGAGCGTCTTCGCGAGCTTCGGGTAGTGGTGATGGTCCTCGAGCACGATGCGGATGTTGAACAGGTAGCCGGCCATCACGGCGCCGATCCAGAGCGCGACCGACACCATGTTGGACACGAAGGCGCTGCCGTTGTTGGCGACGGGTGCCACCACTTCCATCCTGGGTTTGACCGAATCGGCCAAGCCCGAGGCGCTGCCCTGGATGCGGGTGATGGAGGCGGGCAGGGCCGCTTCGATGGTGCGCACGCCGGTCAGCAGCCGCTGTGCGCCTTGGGCCAGCTGTGTGCCGCCCTGCACGAACTCGTCGAGCTTCCTGTCTTCGGGCAGCTTGCCGGCCATGGTGCGAATGCCCGTGGACAGCGCACCCATGCCGTCCGTGAGCTTGCCGACGCCGCCTTCGAGCGCCGAAGCGCCGGCGGTGAGCTTCTGATTGCCGTCCTGCGCCTTGACCATGGCGGCCTGCGCCTGCCCGAGGCCGCCGTGCAGCTTGTCCGCCCCGACGGCAAGCTCGCCGGCGCCCTTGGCGATGCGCTCGCCCACGAAGGGGATGTCGGCCGACTCCTTCTGCAAGCGGCGCGCGCCGTCGCCCAACTGGCCGGCACCGTCGGTGAGCTGATCGAAACCGTCGTTGATCTGCACCAGCCCGCTGCCGAGTTCGTGCTGGCCTGCGGTGAGTTGTTGCGCCCCGGTCTTGAGCGCGCGAAGGTCCGTGTCGGCCGGCAATTTCGACTGGATGGTGCGGATGCCGCCGTTGACCTGCTTGAACCCGCCGCCCAGCTGCTGCGCGGCGGCGCTGTACTGGATGGCGCCGTTGGCCAGCGTCTCGCTGCCGTCGCGCAGTTCCAGCAGGGCCTGCTTGAGCCGGTCGAGCCGCTGCTGCGAGCCGGCCGCCGCATTCAGCACCAGCCCCCAGCGCTGCTCGTTGAGCATCTCGTTGACCTGGTGCCCGAGTTCGCCCGCAAAGCGCCGGGCCAGGCCGGCCGAGCTGTAGTTGTTGCCTTCCGAGGTGTAGACCACCAGCTGCCCGGCGCCGCGCTGCATGCCCGGCACGGCGTTGGCGCTGAAGTCCGCCGGAATCAGCAGCGCGAAGGCCAGCGTGCCGCGCCGCACTTCGGCGCGCGCCGCTTCGGCGTCGGTCATCATGCGGAAGCCGAAGGCGCGCTTTTCGAGCAGGGTGCGTGTCAGCTCGTCGCCGACGTTGACCGTGCGCGACATGTAGGTCACGCCGCGGTCTGCGTTCACGATGGCCGCCGGCAGATCGGCCGTGTGGCCGGCCGGGTCCCAGACGCTCGTGAGGTAGATCAGCGCGTAGATCGCCGGCACCACGCCGACCGCCGCCACCGCCAGCAGGATGCGCGGAAAGCGCCGCACGATCGCCAGCTCGGCCCGCGCGATGGCCAGGGTGCCGGCGATCAGTGCGCGGAGGTATCGCATGGGGCTAGGGGGTCTTCAGCGCCATGGCGATGGGTCGCGCAGGGAGTCTTCAGGCCGGCTTTCTTTGCGCCGGGTCGTAGAAGAACTGCTCTTCGGCAATGCGCTCGCCCTCCCAGCGCTGCCAGGCAATCTCTTCCATGCGCATCTTGCTGCCGCCCTTGAAGGTGAAGTCGAAGATCCAGTGGATCGCCACGTGGTCTCCGTTCACGAGCACCGGCCGCACGCAGGTGGAGACCACCGATTCGGTGCGGTCGAGCACGGCGGTTTCCTGCGCGACCAGCGTGCTGCGGCCCCGCCGCGGCTCGGCCTGGTTCTCGCGCATGGTGGCATCTTCGGTGTAGTAGTCCTCGATGGCTTTGGCATGCGCGCCGCCCTCGACGGCGGCGATGAAGGCTTCGAGTCGGGCGGGTGTGGGCATTTCAGGACTTTACTTTGACTTCGACGCGGCGGGCCTCGGAGGGCGGCCCGTCGGCTTGCGACTGCTCGGGCTTGGCAAGCTCGATCTTGCCTTCGGGTGCACCCGCGGCCTTGAGCGCATCGCTCACGGCCATGGCGCGCTGCTTGGCCAGCTCGGCGTTCTTTGCCGGGTCGCCGCTCGCGTCATGGTAGCCGCTCACGAGCACGGTGCTGCCGCTCTGCACGGCCTTGATGACGTCGGCCAGCGCCTCCTTGGCGTTGGGTGCGACTTCGGCGCTGGCGCTCGCGAAGTAGAACTTCACGACGCCGTTCTCGACCTTCACCGCGGCGGCTTCGGCAGCAGCCACGGCGCCGGTGGCGACCGCTGCAGCCGGCGTGGCCGGTGCGGTGGCCGCAGGTGCCGTCACGGCCGGCGGCGTCTCGACCTTCGTGGGCACGGCCGCCGCCGCATCGCCGGCGTGGAACTTCACCACCAGCGGCACGATCAGCAGCGCCACGATGTTGATGATCTTGATCAGCGGGTTCACGGCCGGGCCGGCGGTGTCTTTGTAGGGGTCGCCCACGGTGTCGCCGGTCACGGCGGCCTTGTGCGCCTCGGAGCCCTTGCCGCCGTGGTGGCCGTCTTCGATGTACTTCTTGGCGTTGTCCCATGCACCGCCGCCGGTGCACATGGAAATGGCGACGAACAGGCCCGTGACGATGGTACCCATCAGCAGGCCGCCCAGCGCCTTCGGTCCAAGCACGAGGCCGACGACGATCGGCACCACCACCGGCAGCAGCGAGGGGATCATCATTTCCTTGATGGCCGCGCCGGTCAGCATGCCCACGGCCTTGCCGTATTCGGGCTTGCCGGTGCCTTCCATGATCCCGGGGATCTCGCGGAACTGGCGGCGCACTTCCTCGACCACAGCGCCGGCCGCGCGGCCCACGGCTTCCATGGCCATCGCGCTGAACAGGTAGGGGATCAAGCCACCGATGAAGAGGCCGACGATCACCATCGGGTCGCTCAGGTTGAAGCTGATGTTCAGCCCGAAGCTCTCGAGCTTGTGGGTGTAGTCGGCAAAGAGCACCAGCGAGGCGAGGCCGGCCGAGCCGATGGCGTAGCCCTTGGTCACGGCCTTGGTCGTGTTGCCGACCGCGTCGAGCGGGTCGGTCACGGCGCGCACGCTGGCGGGCAGGTCGCTCATCTCGGCAATGCCACCGGCGTTGTCGGTGATGGGGCCGTAGGCGTCGAGTGCCACCACGATGCCGGCCATGCTCAGCATTGCGGTCGCGGCCACTGCAATGCCGAACAGGCCGGCGAGCGAGTAGGAGGCCAGGATCGCGATGCACACGAAGATCACCGGCCAGGCCGTCGAGCGCATCGAGACGCCCAGGCCCGCGATGATGTTGGTGCCGTGGCCCGTGGTCGAGGCCTGCGCGATGTGCTGCACCGGCTTGTACTGCGTGCCGGTGTAGTACTCGGTCACCCACACCAGTGCGGCCGTGAGCGCCAGGCCCACGAAGCAGGCGCCGAACAGCTTCAGCTGGCTGCCGCTCGGGGCGATCGCGTTGTCGGGAATGATCCAGCTCGTGACGAACCAGAAGGCGATCAGCGAGAGGATGCCCGCAACGGCGAGGCCCTTGTAGAGCGCCGGCATCACGTTGACCATGCCCGGCGAGGCCTTGACGAAGAAGCAGCCGATGATCGACGCGATGATCGACACGCCGCCCAGTGCCAGCGGGTACAGCACCGCATTGGTCGGTGCCGCCGTGACCATCAGCGCGCCCAGCACCATGGTGGCGATCAGCGTCACCGCGTAGGTCTCGAACAGGTCGGCCGCCATGCCGGCGCAGTCGCCGACGTTGTCGCCCACGTTGTCGGCGATCACGGCCGGGTTGCGCGGGTCGTCTTCCGGAATGCCGGCTTCGACCTTGCCCACCAGGTCGGCGCCGACGTCGGCACCCTTGGTGAAGATGCCGCCGCCCAGCCGCGCGAAGATCGAGATCAGCGAGGAGCCGAAGGCAAAGCCGATCAGCGGGTTGAGGATGGCTGCGAGGAAGTGGTCCGCCTTGGGCGCGCTGCCGGCGAGGAACCAGTAAAAACCGGTAACACCGAGCAAGCCGAGCCCGACCACCAGCATGCCGGTGATGGCGCCGCCGCGGAACGCCACATCGAGCGCCGGGCCGATGCCCTTGGTGGCCGCTTGTGCCGTGCGCACATTGGCGCGCACCGACACGTTCATGCCGATGAAGCCGCAGGCGCCCGAAAGCACCGCACCGACCATGAAGCCGACGGCCGTGGTCAGGTCCAGGAACAGGCCGATGAGCACGGCCAGGATGACGCCGACCACCGCGATGGTGGTGTACTGCTTGGCGAGGTAGGCCGAGGCGCCGGCCTGGATGGCTGCGGCGATTTCCTGTATCCGGGCGTTGCCCGGGTCCTTGGCGAGAATCCAACTTCGAGCCCAGAAACCGTAGCCGACGGCCACGAGGCCGCAGACGATGGCGAGTATCAGGGGGGTGTTGCCGATCATGCTTAGCTTCTCCATTCGTTCGTTGTGACTTGTGGAGACGGACAGCATGGATCCTGCGCGCAACGCGTACGGGACCCAGGTTTTCCGTCGCGTTGCTTCCTCGAAGCTCGCTGCACCGAGGTGCGGAGCCGATTGGCCAACGGTTGCAATTTACAGGCAAAAACGCGGGCGTGTGCGACCGGGCGGTGACACGGAAAGTAAACTCAGGGCTTGTCCCCGTCTCCCCAATACTTTTCAACTACTCGAAAAACGTCATGTCCTTCGACAAAGTCTCCCCCGGCAAGAACGTTCCCGACGCCTTCAATGTCGTGATCGAAATCCCGATGAACGCTGACCCGATCAAGTACGAAGTCGACAAGGAATCGGGCGCGATCTTCGTGGACCGCTTCATGACGACCGCGATGTACTACCCGGCCAACTACGGCTACGTGCCGCAGACCCTCTCCGGCGACGGCGACCCGGTCGACGTGCTGGTGATCGCGCCGTACCCGCTGCTGCCCGGCGTGGTCGTGCCCTGCCGTCCCCTGGGCATCCTGCTGATGGAAGACGAAGCCGGCGTCGACGGCAAGGTGCTGGCCGTGCCCACCGACAAGGTGCTGCCGATCTACAGCCACTGGAAGTCGGTCGACGACGTGAACCCGATGCGCCTGAAGGCCATCAGCCACTTCTTCGAGCACTACAAGGACCTGGAAGAAGGCAAGTGGGTCAAGGTGCTGGGCTGGGAAGGCATCGACGCAGCCAAGAAGGAAGTCGTCGACGGCATCGCTGCCTACAAGAAGTAAATCACTCCTGCTCGAACGGTGAGCGGCGCGGGTCGCGCACGTAGGCGCCTTTCAGAGAGGATTGGCATTCGGGTGCGTCGGTGACCGTGATCCGGTCGGCGGCAAACTGGAACGTGCGGGTGCAACGCCCGCCGTGCGGCACCCTCACAGCGCCGCTGTGCATCGAGCACGTCCCTGGCCTGCAGCAGCATGTTGCCGCGCGGGTTGGGGCAGATGTAGAGCTCGATATCGAGCGCTCCGCCGTCCCCGGGCGTGACATCGAGGAAGCGGCCGTCCTTCGGGCATCGGCCTTCCACATAGCGGCCGGTCCACGACAGCAGCGGATGCCCCAGGTAGGTGATGCGGCGCTGGTAGTCCTTCTTCAGGCATTCGGTGTCGCCGCGGCATTCGCTGTTGCGCCCGACGATCCAGTCGCGCTGGTCGCGTCGCAGGAAAGCCGCCCATTGGCCCGTATCGGGCATCTCGAGCTGGCGCTGGTAGAGTGCGGCCAGTGCTTCGTCCTGCCGCGAGAGGCCCGGGTCGGCGCAGATGGCTTTTTCGGTGGCGTTGCCGGCCTTGGCGCAATCGAAGCTCGCCGCCGTGGCGAGGCCGGCGCTCATGAGGCAGAGCGCTGCAAGAGCGAGACGAGTCAATGGACGCATGCGGTTTCTCCTCGGGGTTGGGGCTTTTCTGGCCCGGATGCTAGGAGAGGCGGCGCGCGCCGTCGATGTGCCAAACGGTCAAGGGCGCTATGCCCTTGGACAGAGGCGTCTCAGACCCGGACCGCGTCGCCGGCCAGGCGCATCCACTCGCGATTGACGGAGCGTGCATGCGAGTTCCAGTGGCGGGCGGCCTGCTGGAGCTCGTCCCAATGGCGTTGTGCACTGGCGGCATCGCCTTGCTGCGCCAGCCAGGCGATGTAGCGTGCACGCGTTTCGACGGTGTTGTACTTGCCGAGCGCATCCTCGAAGGCCTCGCGCGCTTCCGCTTGGCGACCGTCGGCAGCGAGTGCGCGGGCGGTGAGCACGGCAACCTCGTCCCTGCGGTAGTCGTCGCGCGTGGCGCGAAGAGCCTGGAGCGCTTGCAGTGCCTCGCGGCCCGAGGACGGGCCGCCCGCGGCAAGCAGTGCGCTGGCGAGGCCGAACTGAAGCTCGGGATCGGAGGCGAGCGGGCCCTTCAGGGCGTCGCGATAGTGCCCGACGGCGTCGGCCGCCTGGCCCTTGTCGAGCGCAGCCTTGGCGAGGCGCAGCTTGTTCTGGGCTGTCGGTGCGAGGTCATAAGCCTCTGTGGCCGCGCGGTACTCGCGCTCGGGGTCGATGAAGCCGATGGCCGCGCTCGCCACCTTGCCCGCGGTTCGTTGCATGCGCGAGGCGGGCAGGTACTCGACCACGAAGTACACGACGCTGCCCAGCAGCGGGAAGCTGAACAGGATGATGAGCCAGTACATCTGCTTGCCGTGGCGCATGGCATGCACGGCGAAGAACAGTGCGATGAGGACGTGCAGTCCCAGTCCGACGAATGGCATCGAAATTCCTCCTTGTTGTCTGATATTGGGCGCGCTTATAGCAGCCCCTGGAGGCAATTCGGAGGCCCGGTCAGCCGGCCTTGAAGGGACTGCGTTCGCCCAGGTGGTCCATGTAGTTCTCGATGCCTGCGCCCTCGCGCTCGAGAAAACGCTCGACCGCATCGGAAAAAGCCGGATGCGCGAGCCAGTGGGCGCTGGTGGTCTTGACCGGCATCAGGGCCCGCGCCATCTTGTGCTCGCCCTGGGCGCCGCCCTCGAAGCGCTTCGCGCCGTGCGCGATGCACCAGGCGAGCGGCTGGTAGTAGCAGGCTTCGAAGTGCAGACAGTCGACGCGCTCCAGGGTGCCCCAGTAGCGGCCGTAGGCGACGAGTGGCTCGTCCGGCTGCGTGGAGAGTGCGATCAGGCTGGTCGCGATGGGTTTCCCGTCGCGCTCGACGACGAACAGCAGCCAGGCCTCGGGCAGGGTGTCGGCCATGCGCTGGAAGAAGTCGCGCGTGAGGTAGGGCGGGTTGCCGTGCTCGCGGTAGGTGCGTTCGTAGCAGCGGTAGAAGAAATTCCAATCGGCCTTGGAAATATCCGCGCCGCGCGACCAGCGGAAGCTCACACCCGCGTCGGCCACCTTGCGGCGCTCCTGGCGGATCTTCTTGCGCTTGTCGTGCGCGAGGCTGGCCAGGAAGGTGTCGAAGTCCCGGTAGTCGGCATTCGTCCAATGGAACTGCACGGTATTGCGCAGCATGAGGCCCGCTTCGGTGCAGGCGGCGATGTCCGCGTCCGCGCCGAACAGCAGGTGCAGAGACGAAAGTTCTTCTTCCTTGCACCATGCGACCAGCGCCTGCACCAGCAGCGTGCGGCTTTGCGCATCACGCGCCAGCAAGCGCGTGCCCGGCACTGGCGTGAACGGCACGGCGACGACGGCCTTGGGGTAGTAGGCGAGGCCGTGCTGCTCGTAGGCGTTGGCCCAGGCCCAGTCGAAAACGTACTCGCCGTAGGAGTGGTCCTTGGTGTAGAGCGGGCAGGCGGCTTCCAGCTGCTTGCCGCGCCACAGCGTGACGAACTGCGCCGTCCATCCGCTCGCGGGCGATGCACTCCCGCTTTCGTGCAAGGCCGCGAGATATTCGTGGCGCATGAAAGGCGAGGGCTCGGCTTGCGCGGCGAGCAGCGCGTTCCAGGCTTTGGCGCTCACGTCCGACGGCGACGCGAGAACCCGAATGACATAATCGTTCAAGCCTTTTTCTTCCTTCTGTATGACGCTCAAGCTCGCCATCGCGCAACTCAATTTTGTGGTGGGCGATCTCGCCGGCAATGCGAAAAAGATCGTCGATGCCGCGCGCCACGCCCATGCACAGGGCGCGCGCCTTCTGTTGACGCCCGAACTCTCGATTGCCGGCTATGCGGCGGAGGACCTGTTCCTCCGTCCCGCCTTCACCGAAGCCTGTGATGATGCCGTGAAAGGCATTGCCAGCTGCGCTGGCCGACCTCAAAGACATGGTCGTGGTGGTGGGGCATCCCACCGGCGGCAGCCTGCGCAGCCGCTCCGTGGCGGTGCAGATGCGCCACAACGCGGCCAGCGTGATCAAGGAAGGCCGCATCCTCGAAACCTACGCCAAGCGCGAGTTGCCGAACTACCAAGTGTTCGACGAGCGCCGCTATTTCACGCCGGGGCAGGGCACCTGCGTGTTCGAGGCGGGCGGTGTCTCGGTCGGGCTGCTGATCTGCGAGGACGCCTGGTTCGACCAGCCGGCCGAGCTGGCCCGCGAATCCGGCGCCGAGGTGATCGCGGTGATCAATGCGTCGCCCTATCACGTGGGCAAGGAAGGCGAGCGCGTGGCGCGCATGGCCGATCGCGCGCGTGCCGTGGGCCTGCCGCTGGTCTATGCGCACCTGGTCGGCGGGCAGGACGAGGTGGTGTTCGATGGCGCCTCCTTCGCGCTGCAGGCCGATGGCGTACTCGCCATGCAGGCCGCCAGCTTTCGGGAGGACGTGGTCTTTGCGCAGCTGGAGCGCACACCGCAGGGCGGCGTCGGCTTCGTGGCCGACCCTGCTGCCATCGCGCCCCCACGGGACGCCGAGGCGCAGCTCTGGGACGCCTTGGTGCTGGGCGTGCGCGACTACATCGGCACGAACGGCTTCCCGAGCGCCATCCTGGGGCTCTCGGGCGGTATCGACTCCGCATTGGTGCTCGCCATCGCCGTCGATGCACTCGGCAGGGACAAGGTGCGCGCCGTGATGATGCCTTCGCCTTACACGGCCGACATCAGCTGGATCGATGCGCGCGAGATGGCCGGCCGCCTCGGCGTGCGCTACGACGAGATCTCGATCAAGCACACCTTCGAGTCCTTCAAGGGCCGGCCCGAGGACACGGCCGAGGAAAACATCCAGGCCGCGCATCCGTGGCACGCTGCTGATGGGCCTGTCGAACAAGTTCGGCTCGATCGTGCTCACCACCGGCAACAAGAGCGAGATGGCCACCGGCTACTGCACCCTCTACGGCGACATGGCGGGCGGTTTCGCGGTCATCAAGGACCTGCTCAAGACCACGGTGTTCGCATTGGCGCGCTGGCGTAATGCCCACGACCCGTACGGCACAGGCACCGAACCGATCCCCGAACGGATCATCACGCGGCCCCCCAGCGCCGAACTTCGGCCGGATCAGACCGATCAAGACAGCCTGCCGCCCTACGACATCCTCGACGGAATCCTGGCACGCTACATGCAGGACGACGAGGGCATCGACGAGATCATTGCCGCGGGCTACGAGCGCGCGGTGGTCGAACGGGTTGCGCGGCTCATCAGGATCAACGAATACAAGCGGCGCCAGGCGCCGGTAGGCATCCGGGTCACCCATCGAAGCTTCGGCAAGGATTGGCGTTACCCTATCACCAGCAAATTCAACGAAACCGCCAGAGCACAAAAACCATGAAGCAGATCACCGCCATCGTCAAACCCTTCAAGCTCGAGGACGTGCGCGAGGCCTTGGCCGAAGTGGGCGTCACCGGCCTGCCCGTGACCGAGGTCAAGGGCTTCGGCCGACAGAAGGGGCATACCGAGCTCTACGGCGGTGCCGAGTACGTGGTCGACTTCCTGCCCAAGATGAAGGTCGAAGTGGTCGTCAACGAGGCCGATGTGGAGCGCTGCATCGAGGCCATCGTCAATTCCGCGCGCACCGGGAAGATCGGCGACGGCAAGATTTTCGTCACTGCCGTCGAACGCATCGTGCGCATCCGTACCGGCGAAGAGAACGAAAACGCTGTCTGAAGCAAAAAAGCCCCGTTGACCGGGGCTTTTTCTTTCAAGCCCCGTTGACCGGGGCTTTTTCTTTCAAGATGGACGTCAGAGGTTTTCCGACAGCCTGTCTTCACGCGGATGGAGCGGCACTTCGGCGCGCAGCGCCGTGAGCAGTTCGGCCGGCTCGGTGCCGGTGCGGATCAGATCCATCTGCCACTCACCCATGAAGCCCTCGCGCACGCTGTGCGCCAGGAAGCCCAGCAGGCCGTCGTAGTAGCCGGCGGTGTTGAGGATGCCCGTCGGCTTGTCGTGGTAGCCGAGCTGGCGCCAGGTCCAGATCTCGAACAGTTCCTCGAAGGTGCCGATGCCGCCCGGAAGGGCCACGAAGGCGTCGGCGCGCTCGCCCATCATGGCTTTTCGCTCGTGCATGGTGTCGACCACGTGCAGCTCGTCGCACAGCTGGTTGGCCAGTTCCTTGTCGACCAGGGCCTTGGGGATGATGCCGACCACGCGGCCGCCGGCAAGGCGGGTGGCTTCGGCCACCGTGCCCATCAGGCCGGTGCGGCCGCCACCGTAGACCAGCTGGCCGCCGCGCTGGCCGATCCACTGGCCGACCGCTTGTGCGGCCTGGGAAAACTCGGGGCGCTCGCCGGGGCGCGAGCCGCAATACACACAGATCGAAAATTCAGGATTCATCCCGCAATCATGCCGCAGGACGCGGGCGCTCTCATGACATGAAGCGTTGCCACAGGGCCGCCACCCAGATGCCGCCGCAGAGCGTGAGCGACAGCAGAACGGCAGCGCTGCCCATGTCCTTGGCGCGCTTGGAGAGGTCGTGCCATTCGGGGCCGATGCGGTCGATGGCAGCTTCCACGGCGGTGTTGAGCAGTTCCACGATCATCACCAGGATCGCACTGCCGGCGAGCAGTGCGACCTCGACCCAACTGCGCCCGAGCCAGAAGGCAGCCGGGATCATCACGATCGACAGGATGGCTTCCTGGCGGAATGCGGGCTCGCTCCAGCCGGCGCGAAGGCCGTGGAGGGAAATCAGCGTGGCGTGCCAGACGCGCTCAAAGCCCTTGCGGGCTTTTTGCGGGTTGACGGCGGGATCGGGGAGATTGGGGGTGGGCAAGGCACTCATTGTCGGCTCATCGGCTTGGAGGTAATGAGCCGCGTACCGGCCCAGGCGTCGTGCCAGAACTGGCGCTCAGGGTGAAAACGTGCCAGCAGGGCCCAGACGGCGACCCAGCCGAAAATCAGAACCGCCGATTCGCCACCCGAAAACTTGAAGGGCGCAATCGCAGCCAGCGGCGGCAGAAACCACACCCAGCTCAACAGGTAGCGCGCCAGGGCCCGGCGCTGGCTGATGGGCAGTCCGTGCACGTCGACGATGCGGATGTTCCAGGTTTTCATGGCAAGCGTCTGGCCCCTGGTCCAGAACCAGACGAAATACACGCCGAACACCACGAAGAGGAAGGCCTGGAACAAATGCCGCCGCGAATCCATTGCGTCCCGCATCTGGCCCAGTGTGCTGAACAGCCAGCCTGAAACGAACACCACCGCGAACAGCAGCATGCCTTCATAAAGCCAGCATGCCATGCGGCGCCACAGGCCGGGCACTATCGAAAGAGGAGCGCTGATTGCAGAGGAGGCGGGCGAGGCGGACTGATCGGGTCCCGAAGCCTCGGGAGGATTGGAAACCATCGAAGCCTTGGATCAGCGAGCGGCGGAGGACTGCTCGTTCGCTGTGGTGGAAGGAGCCGGGACCTGGGCTTCGGCGGGAACCGGCGGGGACGTGGACGTGAAGCTGGCCGGTGAGGGCACTGCCGCAGGTGCCACGGCGGCGGCAGCAGCAGGCGCCCGTTCCAGCGGCGATGTCACCATGATGGTTGCTGCCGACGTGGCAGTTGGCGTGGGCAACGGTGCCAGCACGATTCTCGGCGTGTGCTGTCCGGGCGGCGTAACGGCCGGCACTGGCACGAGCTTTTGCGACGCGACCGGTCGCACGGGAATGGCGGCACCGCGCGGCTTGATCGGGGCGCGCTCTGCGAGCTTGCGTTTTTCTTCCTCGCTCAAGGCCTGGTACTGCTCCCATTTGACCTTGCGCTCGTCGGCTGGAAGACGCTTGACTTCGGCGAAGTTCAGGCGTGCCTGGGCGCGCTGCTGATTGCTCAAGGCGGCCCATTCGATCATCCGGCTGTGCAAGGTGACTCGGTCATCCGCCGACATGGTCGCGTAGGTGCGTGACAGTGCCAGCCATTTGCGTTTTTGGCCCGCGTTCAGCGTATTCCAATGCGGCACCAGCGGCTTCAAGGCCTGCTGCTGCTCCGCGGTGAGCTCGCTCCAGAGCGGCTTGGTCGTTGGCACAGCCTTGGGGCCGGCGGCGGCAGCGCCTGTTGCGGCGGACGAGGGCGCTGGCGTTGCCTTGGTTGCCTCGGAGGGTGGCTGGGCGCTGGCGAGCGTCAGGCCGAAGGCTGCGACTGCAAGCGCGCCCACCCAAACGACTGCGCCCGACGTGAGCGGGCGCAGCAGATGGGGCGTATTCGCGCTGGAGATGGAACGGCGTCGCATTCGGTCGATGAGGGTCAGTCGGAGGCGCTGTCGGCCTTCAGGAATTGGGCAAAACCGGGGTCGGTGTAGGCAGCGGGTGGGAGGTCGCCGGTCAACAGGGCGGAATCGACCTCGGCCAGTTCGCTGGCGCGGTCGTCGTCCTGCATCACGCTGATGGTGATCAGGCCTGCCACCAATGCAATCAAAGGCACTACTGAACCGATGCGGGTCCACCAGCTGCCGCCGAGCGTGAGCGTATTGCCCGACTGCACCACGGCAGGTGCGGTACGCAATTGCGGAGGCATCTTGCGCGCGGCCACGGCTTGTGCACGCGCAACGCGCAGCCGTTCGCCGATGTCGTGCGGCAACTCCTGATTGCCGGCAGAAAGCCGGGCAGCCAGACGCTGACCGAACTGGTCTTCGGCGGCGTTGAAAGAAGAGGTTGGAACCTTAGTGTTCATAGCGATATTCCCTTGGCCTTGAGCGCCTGGCTCAGAGCGTGAACGGCTCGCGAACAATGGGTTTTGACGCTGCCTTCGGAGCAGCCCATCGCAGCGGCCGTCTCTGCGACGTCCATTTCCTCCCAGTAACGCATCAGGAAAGCCTCGCGTTGACGGCCGGGAGCGCTGCGATCTGTTCCTCGATCTCGTGGAACACCTGGGCGCGACGGGTGGTGTCTTCGGCACTCTCCGTTTCCCTAGAGTCGGTCGGCGAGACGAAGTTCTCCAGCAGATCGAAATCGCCGTCGTCGTCGATGGATTCGAAGTCGCTGAGGTTCGAGAACAGGGCGCGACGTGTTTTCTGCCGGCGGAACCAGTCGAGGGTGCAATTCGACAGGATGCGCTGGAACAGCATCGGCAACTCGTTGGCCGGCTTGTCGCCATAGTGCTGCGCCAGCTTCATCATGCTGTCCTGCACGATATCGAGCGCCGCTTCTTCATCCCGCACGTGGTAGACCGAGCGCTTGAAAGCGCGTCGTTCGACGCTTTTCAGGAAATCGGAGAGTTCTTGTTCAGTGGCCCAGCGAGAGAGGGCGCAGAGGTGCGCCGCGTGGGGAAGGGATGTCTAGCGAACGCAAATGTTTTCCGCCGCGGATTATGCCCCGGCGTCTTTACAGACGACCTGAAGCGAATCTGAACCGCCAGTAATGTCATAATCCGCCTTGCAAGTCAAAAGGCAAACGGGTCAAGGTCCGGCGGAACATCAGTCCGCTCATGGCCATGGCCTCAAGTCCTGGCGCGGCCCCACAAGGGCTGGCAAGGGGCACCCAAAGTTTTTCGTTCCCGAAAAAACGAAAAGGTTGATCATGGAAATCTCGAAGGCGGAAATCATTTCCGCAGCAGCCGCGTCCTCTGGCGCCGGCAACCCAACGCAAGAACTCATGGGCGCTGAAGTGCTGATCAAGGCACTGCAGGCCGAAGGCGTCCAGTACGTCTGGGGCTATCCCGGCGGCGCGGTTCTGTACATCTACGACGCGTTCTACAAGCAGGACACCATCCAGCATGTGCTGGTACGCCATGAACAGGCGGCAGTCCATGCGGCCGACGGCTATGCCCGTGCCACCGGCGAAGTCGGCGTGGCGCTGGTCACATCGGGCCCCGGCCTGACCAATGCGGTCACCGGCATCGCCACGGCGTACATGGACTCGATCCCGATGGTGATCATCTCGGGCCAGGTGCCGACAGCGGCGATCGGCCTCGATGCTTTCCAGGAATGCGACACGGTCGGCATCACGCGCCCCATCGTCAAGCACAACTTCCTCGTCAAGGATCCAAAGGATCTGGCTCTGACGATGAAGAAGGCCTTCCACATCGCACGCAGCGGCCGTTCGGGCCCGGTGGTGGTGGATGTGCCCAAAGACGTTTCCTTCAAGAAAACGCCTTACGCCGGCTATCCCGACAAGGTCGAGATGCGCTCGTACAACCCGGTGCGCAAGGGCCACGGCGGCCAGATTCGCAAGGCGCTGCAGCTGTTGCTGGCCGCCAAGCGTCCGTACATCTACACCGGCGGCGGCGTTCTGCTGGGCAACGCCTGCAACGAACTGCGCACGCTGGTCGACATGCTCGGCTACCCGGTCACCAACACGCTGATGGGCCTGGGCGCCTACCCGGCGAGCGACCGCAAGTTCCTCGGCATGCTGGGCATGCACGGCACGATCGAAGCCAACAACGCGATGCAGAACTGCGACGTGCTGCTGGCCGTGGGCGCGCGCTTCGACGACCGCGTGATCGGCAACCCGAAGCACTTCGCGCAGAACGAACGCAAGATCATCCACGTCGACATCGATCCGTCGAGCATCTCCAAGCGCGTGAAGGTCGACATTCCGATCGTCGGCGACGTGAAGGACGTGCTCACCGAGCTGATCTCGATGAGCCGCGAGAGCGCCACCAAGCCCGACGCCGGCGCGCTGGCCGACTGGTGGAAGACCATCGAAGCTTGGCGTTCGCGCGACTGCCTCAAGTACGACCGCGGCAACAAGGACGTGATCAAGCCGCAGTACGTGGTCGAAACACTCTGGAACATGACCAAGGATTCCGACGTGTACATCACGTCGGACGTGGGCCAGCACCAGATGTGGGCCGCGCAGTACTACCGCTTCGACGAGCCGCGCCGCTGGATCAATTCGGGTGGCCTGGGCACCATGGGCGTGGGCATTCCGTACGCCATGGGCATCAAGCTCGCGAAGCCCGATTCGGAAGTGTTCACCATCACGGGCGAAGGCTCGGTGCAGATGTGCATCCAGGAGCTTTCCACCTGCCTGCAATACAACACGCCGATCAAGATCTGCTCGCTCAACAACCGCTACCTGGGCATGGTACGCCAGTGGCAGGAGATCGAATACTCCGGCCGCTACAGCCACAGCTACATGGACGCGCTCCCCAACTTCGTGAAGCTCGCCGAGGCCTATGGCCACGTCGGCATGCTGATCGAGCGTCCACAAGACGTGGAGCCGGCGCTGCGTGAAGCGCGCAAGCTCAAGGACCGCACGGTGTTCATGGATTTCCGCACCGACCCCACCGAGAACGTGTTCCCGATGGTGAAGGCCGGCATGGGCATCACCGAGATGCTGTTGGGTTCCGAAGATCTTTGATCCTCGGCGCATTCGCTTAATAACTCTTTACTGACGAATCTATTGCCCGCCAAGCCCGCGCATTACCGTGCACGGGGGAGGGCGGCGAAAGCGAAAGCTTCCGCGCAGGCGAAAAGAGGAGTCACGCAAACATGAAACACATCATTGCAGTGCTGCTGGAAAACGAGCCGGGTGCTCTTTCCCGCGTGGTGGGCCTGTTCTCGGCCCGCGGCTACAACATCGAATCGCTGACCGTCGCGCCGACCGAGGACGCCAGCCTCTCGCGCATGACCATCGTCACCACCGGCTCGGACGACGTGATCGAGCAGATCACCAAGCACCTGAACCGCCTGATCGAAGTCGTGAAGGTCGTCGACCTGACCGAAGGCGCCTACACCGAGCGCGAGCTCATGATGGTGAAGGTGCGCGCGGTCGGCAAGGAGCGCGAGGAAATGATGCGCATGGCCGAGATTTTCCGCGGCCGCATCATCGACGTCACCGACAAGAGCTACACCATCGAACTCACCGGCGATCGCGGTAAAAACGACGCTTTTTTGGAAGCAATCGACCGTAGCGCTATCCTCGAGACTGTCCGCACCGGTGCCAGCGGCATCGGGCGCGGCGAGCGCATCTTGCGCGTGTAGGGGGGTGAAGATCCCCTCAGTTCCATTGTTTCAAATCAACATGAGGAGAAGGTAATGCAAGACTTGCTGGGTTTCGAGAAGATGGTGACCCCGATCATCATTCGGATTCTGTACTTTCTCGGACTGCTGGGTGTGCTCGCTGCAACGGTCATCTCGTTGTTTCAGGGCCGCTTCCTGGCTGCTATCGGTATTCTTGTTTTCGGCGCGATCATGGTTCGCGTCTACAGCGAATTGCTGATCCTGCTGTTCCGCATTCACGACAACCTCGTGTCCATCAATCAGCAAATGAAGGATCGGAATTCTTCCGGTCAACTGTGAGTGAACGCACCCCCGCTTCAGGGGGTGCTCGAGATTAAATAGGAAAGACGCATATGAAGGTTTACTACGACAAGGACGCCGACCTCAGCCTCATCAAGGGCAAGACGGTCGCAATCATCGGTTACGGGTCGCAAGGTCACGCGCACGCGCAGAACCTGAACGACAGCGGCGTCAAGGTCGTGGTCGGCCTGCGCAAAGGCGGTGCCTCGTGGCCCAAGGTCGAGAAGGCCGGTCTCAAGGTTGCCGAAGTGGCTGACGCCGTGAAGGCCGCCGACGTCGTGATGATCCTGCTGCCCGACGAGCAGATCGCCGCCGTCTACAAGAACGACGTGGCCCCGAACATCAAGGAAGGCGCTTCGCTCGTCTTCGCGCACGGCTTCAACGTGCACTACGGTTTCGTGCAGCCGCGCGCCGACCTCGACGTGTGGATGGTGGCTCCCAAGGCCCCCGGCCACACCGTGCGCAGCACCTACACGCAAGGCGGCGGCGTGCCCCACCTCGTGGCCGTGCACCAGGACAAGACCGGCAAGGCGCGTGACCTCACGCTGAGCTACGCCACCGCCAACGGCGGCGGCAAGGCCGGCATCATCGAGACCAACTTCCGCGAAGAAACCGAGACCGACCTGTTCGGCGAACAAGCGGTTCTGTGCGGCGGCACGGTCGAGCTGATCAAGGCTGGTTTCGAAACGCTGGTGGAAGCCGGCTACGCGCCCGAAATGGCGTACTTCGAATGCCTGCACGAGCTCAAGCTCATCGTCGACCTGATCTATGAAGGCGGTATCGCCAACATGAACTACTCGATCTCGAACAACGCCGAATACGGCGAGTACGTGAGCGGCCCGCGTGTCGTGAACGAAGAGACGAAGAAGACCATGAAGAAGATCCTCACGGACATCCAGACCGGCGAATACGCCAAGAGCTTCGTGCTCGAGAACGCAGCCGGCGCTCCCACGCTGATCAGCCGCCGTCGCCTGACGGCCGAGCACCAGATCGAAGTGGTCGGCGAAAAGCTGCGCGCGATGATGCCCTGGATCAAGAAGAACAAGCTGGTCGACCAGACCCGCAACTGATCTGAAATCGAAAGGGTGCTTCGGCACCCGTTTCCCGAGGGCCACCCGTTGCGGTGGCCCTTTTGTTTGACAGGGGCGCAGAGAGTCCCCTGAACTACACTGCGAACCATGCGACTCACAGATCAAAATGCTATCGAATGGATAGCTGCTCGCGCAGTACCCATGAGGGACGGAGGCAAATTCAATGCATGACGACACGCTCCCCGACGATGTGCAGCCGCGCAAACGTCGCAAGGGCATCTACATCCTGCCGAACCTGTTCACGCTGGCGGCGTTGTTCGGCGGCTTCTATTCGGTCGTGATGGCCATGAACGCGCGCTTCGACCTCGCAGCGCTCGGCGTGTTCGCCGCGATGATCCTCGACAGCCTCGACGGACGCGTCGCGCGCATGACCAACACGCAGAGCGCGTTCGGCGAGCAGATGGATTCGCTGTCCGACATGGTGTCGTTCGGCGCCGCGCCGGCGCTGATCGCCTACGAATGGTCGCTCAAGGGCCTGGGCCGCTGGGGTTGGATCGCGGCCTTCGTGTACTGCGCCTGCGCGGCGCTGCGGCTGGCGCGCTTCAACGTCAACACGGGCGTGGTCGACAAGCGCTGGTTCCAGGGCCTGCCGTCGCCTGCGGCGGCTGCGCTGGTGGCCGGGTTCATCTGGCTCGTGAACGAGTGGGGCAAGCGGGGCGGCGAGGTGCTGTATCTCTCGTGGACGCAGATCACCTGGGTCACCTTCGGCTTCACGCTGTATGCGGGCCTCACGATGGTCACCAACGCGCCGTTCTACAGCTTCAAGGACATCCAGATGAAGAAGAGCGTGCCCTTCGCGGTGATCGTGCTGATCGCGCTGGGTATCGCGGTCATCAACATCCATCCGCCGACGGTGCTGTTCAGCCTGTTCGTCATCTACGGCCTGAGCGGCTATGTGGTCTACGCGTGGCGCAAGGCCAAGGGCCAGCCGGCCAGCGTGATCAGCACCTCGACCGAGGAGCCCGACGAGCGGGGCTTGCATAACTGAATGTGGCTTGTGCTACATTCGAAACTCTCATGACCAAGATTTTGCTGCTGGCCCTACTAGCCCTCCCTCACGGGCGGAGACGGTAGCGCACGCGCAAATCCCTCACCACGGCCCGTTCGCACCAGCAACGGGCCGTTTGTTTTTGGGGTTGCTGGTTGATCACCAACCATCACAGAGAAATCGACATGTTGAAGCAACCTCAAGCCAAATACCGCGCATTCGCCCCGATCGGCCTCAAGGATCGCACCTGGCCCGATGCCGTGCTGACCAAGGCCCCGATCTGGCTGTCGACCGACCGGCGCGATGGCAACCAGGCCCTGGTCGAGCCGATGGACATCGCCCGCAAGATGCGCATGTTCGAGACGCTGGTGGCGATCGGCTTCAAGGAAATCGAAGTCGGCTTTCCCTCCGCCTCGCAGATCGAATTCGACTTCGTGCGCAAGCTCATCGAGGAAGACCGCATTCCCGACGACGTGACGATCCAGGTGCTGACGCAGGCGCGCGACCACCTCATCGCACGCACCTTCGAATCGCTGCAAGGCGCGCCGCGCGCCATCGTGCATCTCTACAACGCCGTGGCCCCGGTGATGCGCCGCGTGGTGCTCGGCATGGACGAAGACCAGATCGTCGAACTCGCCAGCAGCCATGCGCGCATGTTCAACGACTTCGCCGCGAAGCAGCCGGCCACGAAGTGGACCTTCCAGTACTCGCCCGAAATGTTCTCGGGCACCGACGTCGTGTTTTCGAAGCGCGTGGTCGATGCGGTCACCGAAGTCTGGGCGCCTACGCCGCAGCACAAGTGCATCGTCAACCTGCCCACGACGGTCGAGCATTCCACGCCGAACATCTTTGCGGACATGATCGAGTGGATGCACCGCAACCTCGCGCGCCGCGATTCGATCGTGCTGTGCGTGCACCCGCACAACGACCGCGGCACCGGCACCGCCGCCGGCGAGTTGGCCTTGATGGCAGGTGCCGAGCGCATCGAAGGCTGCCTCTTCGGCAACGGCGAGCGCACTGGCAACCTCGACCTCGTGAACGTCGCGCTCAACCTCTACACGCAGGGCGTATCGCCCGAACTGGACTTCTCGAACATCGACGAGATCCGCGCGACGGTCGAGCATTGCAATCAGATTCCCGTGCATCCGCGCCATCCGTATGTCGGCGACCTGGTCTACACCTCGTTCTCCGGCTCGCACCAGGACGCGATCAAGAAGGCCTTCGCCGCGCGCAAGGAAGGCGACATCTGGGACATGCCCTACCTCCCGATCGACCCGAAGGACGTGGGACGCAGCTACGAAGCCGTGATCCGCGTCAACAGCCAGTCCGGCAAGGGCGGCATGGCCTACCTGCTCGAGAGCGAGTATGGCCTGGAGATGCCGCGCCGCCTGCAGATGGAATTCATGCAGACCGTGCAGCGCGTGATGGACGTCGCCGGCAAGGAGCTCACCGCCGCCGACCTCTGGCAGCTGTTCGTGAGCGAGTACGGCATCGAGACCGCGCAGTCGTTGCAGCACCGCGTGATCGAGGAAGAAGGCGAGGGCGCCAACGCTTCCGTCGTTCTGCGTGGCGATCTGCCCTGGGACGGTGAAACCCACGCCATCGAAGGTCGCGGCACCGGCCCGATCGACGCCTTCACGCAGGCGCTGAGCAAGACCACCGGCCACACCGTCCGCGTGATAGACTACCACCAGCACGCCATCGGCGCCGGTGCCGATGCCAAGTCGGTGGCGTACCTCGAACTGCGCGTCGACGAGACCCAGACCCTGTTCGGCGTCGGCATCGACGCGAACGTGATCTCGGCGTCGCTGAAAGCCATCGTCTCGGGCGTGCAGCGTGCGCGGACCCGGGGCGCACACAGCGCACAATCGGTGGTTGAAGTCGCCTGACGCTTCCGGGCCGGAAGCGCGAGGTGGAAACGAACAAAAGGAGATTCACGATGGCTGACCAACTCATTATTTTCGACACCACCTTGCGCGACGGCGAGCAATCGCCCGGCGCCTCGATGACGCGCGACGAGAAGATGCGCATCGCCAAGCAGCTCGAGCGGCTCAAGGTCGACATCATCGAAGCCGGCTTTCCCGCCAGCTCGAACGGCGATTTCGAAGCCGTCAAGGCGATTGCCAACGCCATTAAGGATTCGACCGTCTGCGGCCTGTCGCGCGCCAACGACCGCGACATCTCGCGCGCGGCAGAAGCCCTCAAGGGCGCGGCCCGCGGCCGCATCCACACCTTCATCGCCACGTCCGCGCTTCACATGGAAAAGAAGCTGCGCATGTCGCCCGACGAAGTGCACGAGCAGGCAAAGCTCGCCGTGCGCTTCGCGCGCAACCTC